>CAYTRM010000076.1:0-1086 GCA_964440225.1 uncultured Thermoleophilia bacterium
GCCCTCGTCCTCCAGGGCGTCCTGGAGAGCAAGGGCGTTCTGCACGGTCGCCATCATGCCGATGTAGTCGCCGGTGGCGCGGTCCATGCCGCTGGCGGCGGCGGCCATGCCCCGGAAGATGTTCCCACCGCCCACGACGATGGCGATGTCGACGTCGAGCGCGCGCGCCACCCTGATCGTCCCGGCGATCGACTTCGTCGTCGCCGGGTCGATCGCCCGCTCCTCGCTGCCGAGCGCCTGCCCGCTGAGCTTGAGCAGGACCCGATCGAAGGCGCGAGTGGGCGGCTCGCCTTCCACAGCCGTCAGCCTGCCTCGACCGTCTCGCCGAGCTGGAAGCGCACAAACCGGCGGACCTCGACGTTCTCGCCGATCACGCCGATGAGGTCGGTGCGCACCTGCTCGATCGTCCGGTCGGGATCCTTGACGAAGGCCTGCTCCATGAGGCACGTCTCGCCGAAGAACTTCTCCAGCTTGCCGGTGATGATCTTCTCGATCACGTTCTCGGGCTTGCCCTTGATCTGGTCCGACTCGGCGTAGATCGCCTTCTCACGATCGACGACCTCCGCGGGGACCTCGTCCCGGGTCACCCAGAGCGGCGAGGCCGCCGCGACCTGCAGGGCGAGATCGTGCGTGAACTCCTTGAACGGGTCGCTGCGCGAGACGAAGTCGGTCTCGACGCCGACCTCGACGAGCACGCCGATCTTGCCGCCGGCGTGGATGTACGAGTCGACGGCGCCGTCTTTGGTGGCCCGGGCGCTCTTCTTCTGCGCCGTGGCGAGGCCCTGCTTGCGGAGCTCGTCCATAGCCTTCTCGAGGTCGCCGGCCGTCGCGCCCAGCGCCTTCTTGCAGTCCATCATCCCAGCCCCGCTCTTGTCGCGGAGCTCCTTTACCAGTGCAGCGGTGATCTCAGCCACAGCACGATCCTTTCGTAGGGTCGGCGTTGTTCGCGTTCGCGTGCGTCAGTCGGCGGCCGGCTTGGCGTCGGCCTTGGGCTCGGCCTTCTCGGCCTTGGGCTCGGCCTTCTTCGCCGCCGGCTTCGCGGGAGCCTTTTCTGCGGGCTTCGCCTCGGCCTTGGCAGGCTTCTCG
>CAYTRM010000076.1:1186-9692 GCA_964440225.1 uncultured Thermoleophilia bacterium
CGGCTTCGCGGGAGCCTTTTCTGCGGGCTTCGCCTCGGCCTTGGCAGGCTTCTCGGCCGGCTTGGCCTCGGGCTTCTTCTCGGCCTTGGCAGGCTTCTCGGCAGGCTTCGCCTCTGCCTTGGCGGCCTTCTCGGCGGGTTTCTCGGCGGGCTTCGCGGCGGCAGGCGCCTTCTGGGCGGCAGCCGCAGCGGCGGCAGGCGCCTTCTGGGCGGCAGCCGCAGCGGCGGGGGCCGCCTTCTCGCCGGCTTCCTTCGCCGGAGCGGCGGCCGCTGCCTTCGCCTTCGCGGCCTCCTCGGCCTTCGCCTTCTCGGCCTCTTCGGCGGCCACGCGGGCGGCCTCGACGGCGGCCTCGGCGGCCTTGCGCTCCTGCTCCGCCTTGCGCTCGGCCTCGGCCTTCATCTCGGCTTCGGTGAGCAGCTGGCGGCCCTGCGCGACGGCGTCGGCCATGACGCGCACGATCAGCGAGCAGCTGCGGATGGCGTCGTCGTTGCCGGGGATGATGTAGTCGATCTCGTCCGGGTCGCAGTTGGTGTCGACCAGGCCGATGATCGGGATCTTCAGCTTGCGGGCCTCTTTGACGACGATCGCTTCCTTGCGCGGGTCGACGACGAACACGGCGGCCGGGAGGCGCTCCATGCCGGCGACGCCGCCGAGGTTCTGCTCGAGCTTGCGCAGGTCGGCGCGAAGCTGCATGGCCTCACGGGTCGGCAGCAGGTCGAGAGAGCCGTCCTCCGAGAGATGACGCAGCTCGTGCATGCGCTTGATGCGCTTGCTCAGAGTGGCGTAGTTGGTGAGCAGGCCGCCGAGCCAGCGATTGCACACGTAGGGCATGCCGACACGTTCGGCCTGCTCCTTGATGGGCTCCTGGCACTGCTTCTTGGTGCCGACGAAGAGGACGCTCCCGCCGCGCTCCGCGGTCTTCTTGAGGAAGTCACAGGCCTCGTCGATAAGGACCGTGGTCTTCTGGAGGTCGATGATGTAGATGCCACCGCGCTCGCCGAAGATGAACTGCTTCATCTTGGGGTTCCAGCGCCGGGTCTGGTGGCCGAAGTGGACGCCGCTCGTGAGCAGGTCCTTCATGCTCACCGTGTGCTCGGGTGCAGGCACGACTGACTCCTTCTGAAACGGTTTCTGGGCGGCGCAGGCCCGGCGCGGGAGCGCCGGCGGCGTACGCCGTCTCTCTGGTGCCGGCAGACGATCTGTGGAATCGGGCGCGGCGGGCGCTCGCAAGCGCCTCCCGCCCGACACCGCCACAGACCGTGAGGTCCGCCGGGTCGGAATGGACATAGCGGCCGGAAATGATACCAGAAGCGCCGGGTCAAGCCTAGCCGGAGCGGCGCCCCCCGCAGGCCCGTGTCAGCCGATGGCCGCGGGCTCGATCTCGTCGCGCAGCCGGCCCTTGAGCCTCAGGATCGCCTTGGTGTGGAGCTGCGAGACCCGAGACTCCGTCACCCCGAGGACCTCGCCGATCTCGCGCAACGTGAGATTCTCGTAGTAGTACAGGGCGATGACGATCTTCTCCCGCTTGGGCAGCGCGTCGATCGCGGCGGCGAGCCGGGCCTTCATCTCGCTGAGGTCGAGCATCCGCGAGGGGTCCTTGCTCTTCGGATCCTCGATGGTGTCGATGAGCGCCGCCTGGTCGCCGTCCGAGCCAGAGATCGACCAGAGCTCGTCGAGCGCCACGATGCTCGTGTTCGCGATCTGCGTCAGCGACTGCCGGAACTCGGGGACCGATATGTGCAACTCCTCCGCGATCTCTTCGTCGGTCGGCGCGCGCTGCAGGCGGTTCTCGAGGATCGCGCACACCTTCTCGATCTCCCGCGCCTTGCTGCGCACCGACCGCGGCACCCAGTCGAGGGAGCGGAGCTCGTCGATGATCGAGCCCTTGATGCGCGAGATGGCGTACGTCTCGAACTTGATCTCGCGCGCGGGGTCGAAACGCTCGAGGGCCCCGATGAGACCGAGCAGCCCGTAGCTGATGAGGTCGGACTCCTCGATGTGCGACGGCAGCCCGTTGCTCATGCGCCCGGCGACGTACTTGACGAGCGGCGAGTACGCGAGGATGAGGCGGTCTCGCGCCGCCTTGTCTCCCTGGAACTTGTACCGGCCCCAGAGTTCCCTCACCTTGTGCTCGTCGAGTCGCGTCATCGTGGTCGGCTGCTCTCAGGCTCGCGGATGGTGCAGGTCGTACGTGCGCCGCAGGTGCGCCCCGCTGACGTGCGTGTACACCTGCGTCGTGGAGACCGACGCGTGCCCCAGGAGCTCCTGGATGGCCCGCAGGTCTGCGCCTCGCTCCAGCATGTGGGTCGCGTATGCATGCCGAAGCATGTGCGGCGACGCCGCATCGATCCCCGCCCGTCGCCCGTATTTTACTACGACTCGGCGGACGTCCGCGGTGAGCAGCGTCCGCCCGCTGCGCGAGAGCAGAAGCGGAGCCTCACGGCGGTGGGAGGAGGCGCCCCGTCCGGGCCGCCCGACAGAGCCGCCGGCCGCCCCCAGGGCACGAGCCTCGAACGCTCCCCTGCCGCGCTCAAGGTACCGCCGCAGCGCCGCAGCGGTCTCCTCCCCCATGGGCACCACGCGAGTCTTCCCGCCCTTGCCGTGCACGACCAGCTGCGCCTCTCCCGGCTTCACGTCGCCGAGGCGCAGCGCGACCACCTCCATGCTTCGCAGGCCGCAGCCGTACAGCAACTCGAAGACGAGGCGGTCGCGCAGGGCGAAGGGGTCTGCGCCTCCGGCCTCGGCAAGCAGCGCCTCGACCTCGGCGAGACTCAGGACGCGAGGAAGACGGCGGCGACGGCGCGGCCCGGGCAGTGACCGCGTCGGGTCGGCCTCGAGCACGCCGCAGTCGGTGAGATACCTCGTCAGGCCCCGCAGGGTCGACAGCTTGCGCGCCGTCGTGGCCGGGGCATACCCACGGCGGCCGAGGTCGGCGCTGAACGCCCGCACTTGCCGGCGATCGAGGTCGTCGACGGTCAGGCCGCGCTCCTCCAGCCAGTCGAGCAACTGCCGCATGTCCGAGGAATACGAACGCCTGGTGGCGCCGCCGGCGCCGCGAACCTCGAGATCACGCAGAAAGCCCGCACAGCGTCCGTACGGGTCCGCGTCCGCCGCGCCGCATCCTGCGATCTCGTCCTGTCCGGAGCAACGCTCCCGCGGAGCGGTCACTGGGCACCCCCTGAGGCGCCCTAGCTTTCAACGCCGGGTTTGCTCCTTCCTGCCTCTCCGGGACTCCCCACGACGAAACCGTCCGACCCCCGGCCCTGCGTCCCCGGCTACCGACGCCGCAGACGGTACCGGCCGCCATCCGCGCGCCGAGCCAGACCCTCGACCTCGAGCTCGCTCGCCGCGGCTGCGGCCTTGGCCGCCGGGATGCCGCAGCGACGGGAGAGTTCGTCCACGGTCATGCCGCCGGCCTGGAGAGCGCGCAGCACGTCACGCACGGCGCCCTCTCCGTGGTCGAGGATGACGGCGTCCTCGGCGAGCGACGGTGACGAGCCCCGGCCTGCGTCCGGACCGGCCGGCGCGCCGGCGGCGATGCCGCGGATGACGTCGGCGGCGCTCTCGCACAGCTTGGCGCCGTCGCGGAGGAACAGGTGCGGCGCGGCGCTCAGCCGGTGGCCGGCCTCGCCGGGCACGCAGAAGACCTCCCTCCCCAGATCGACGGCGAAACCCGCGGTGATCCTGGCGCCGCTCCTCTCCGCGCCCTCAACGAGGACGACCCCACGGGCGAGGGCGGCCATGACCCGGTTCCGCGCCGGGAAGCGCCACCGGTGCGCGCGCACGCCCCACGCGAACTCCGAGACCACCAGGCCCTTGGCGACGACGGCTGCGTGAAGCCGCGCGTTGTGCCGGGGGTACGCCACGTCGGCCCCGCACCCCAGAACGGCCACGGTCGCCGGCCGGTCACCGCCGCCGGGCGCCTCGAGGGCGGCCGCCTGGGCCGCCGCGTCGATACCGAAGGCGAGACCGCTGACGACGATCAGCCCGGCGGCCGTGAGATCGCGTCCGAGCATGCGCGCCATGTCTTCACCGTACGGCGACGGCGCTCGCGTGCCGACGACGGCGATGGACGGCACCAGCGCGAGCGCCGTCATCCGCGCCTCGACCGCCTCGCCTGACGGCCCCCGCACGAACAGGCACAAGGGCGGGTCCGGCAGCTTGCGCAGTTGCGCGGGGTACAGCGGGTCGCACCACGCGATCACCGAGTCCCCGGACGGCCGACGCCGCACCGCACGGGCGCACGCCTCCGGCCCCGCCGCGAGCGTCTCCGCGAAGCGCCGGGCGTCGGACGCGTCCTCGCCGGCCACCGCCTCGGGGGACGCCCCCTTGGCCCCGGGCGTGCGCGGCCCTCCGGCGACGCGCCGGGCCCGGCGCGTCGCGTGGCGCACGATGTCCTCGGGAGGGCGGCCGAGGACCTCCCCCACCGAGCCGAACCGCTCCACCAGCCGCATCACGAAGCCCTGGCGCCACGAGGCGAGCGTCCCCAGCCACACGCACAGGGCGTCGGCCGAGGCGACGCCGCCGTCAGCGCTCACCACGGTCCCTCGCACGGTACGTGAGACTCTCGGAGAGGTGCTCGAGGGCGATGGTCTCGGCGCCGGCCAGATCGGCGATGGTCCGCGCCACCTTGATCACACGCTCGCAGGCGCGAGCGCTGAGGCGCAGACGCTCGTAGGCCCGGTCGAGCAGAGCCACGGCATCCCGGTCGAGAGGGCAGAACCGGCGCACGTCCCGCGGCGACATGTGCGCGTTGGCGTACACGCCGCTGCCGGCGAGCCGGGCGACCTGCCGCTCCCGCGCCGCGATCACACGCTGCCGTACGGCGGCCGAGGACTCCGCGCCGCCGGCGAACCGGCGGTCCTTCGGCGCCACCCGGGGCACGTCCAGCCGCAGGTCGATCCGGTCGAGCAGCGGACCGCTGAGCCGCGCCGCGTACTGGCGCAGCCGGTGCGCCGGACAGGCGCACTGTCGCTCGCGGTCGCCCAGGTAGCCGCAAGGACACGGATTCATCGCCGCAACGAGCATCAGGCGCGCCGGGAAGGTGACCGACGCAAGCCGGCGGCTGATCGTGATCTCCCCGTCCTCGAGCGGCTGCCGCAGGGCCTCGAGCGCGGACAGGCGATACTCGGGGAACTCGTCGAGGAAGAGCACGCCCAGGTGCGCGAGGCTCACCTCGCCCGGGCGCGGCGACCCGCCGCCGCCGACCAGACCGGGTGACGAGATCGTGTGATGCGGAGCCCGAAAGGGACGCCGCGACACGAGCGGCTGCCCGTCGGGCAGGAGACCAGCTACGCTGTGGATCCTCGTGATCTCAATCGCTTCGTCCGGCGTGAGCGGGGGCATGATGCCCGGGATGCGCCGGGCGAGCATGGTCTTGCCCGCCCCGGGCGGCCCGGTCATGAGCACGTTATGCGAGCCGGCCACGGCCACCTCCACCCCACGCCGGGCCTCCTGCTGACCGGCGACGTCGGCCAGGTCGGCGGAGACGTCCGGAGTGGCGGCCAACAGGGCCCGGAGGTCGGCCGGCGGGGCTGTTATGCCGCCGCCGGCCTCGAGCTGCGCGACGGCCTCCTTGAGGGAGCGCGCCGGGTAGACCTCGAGGCCCGGCACGAGCGTCGCCTCGGGCGCGCTGGACACCGGCAGGACGACGCCGCGCACGCCTCGGGCGCGCAGGCTCTGCGCGAGCGCCAGCGTGCCGGCCACCGGGCGCAGCGCCCCGTCGAGGCCGAGCTCGCCGAGCGCCGCCAGCGGGCCGCGCCCGTCGCACCCGTTCCGCACCTGTCCGGTGGCGAGCAGAAAGGCGAGCGCTATGGGGAGATCGAACGACGGGCCCTCCTTGCGGAGGTCCGCCGGCGCGAGGTTCACCGTGATCCGCCGCGAGGGGAACGAGTAGTCCGAGTTGACGATCGCCGCCCGGACCCGCTCGCGGCTCTCCTGCACGGCGGCGTCCGGGAGGCCGACGATGCTGAACGCCGGCGCCGCCGCGACCACGTCGGCCTCGACCTCGACGGGATGTCCCTGGAGGCCGCTCAGAGCCTCACTGGCGATGTGTGCGAGCACCCGTGCCTCCCCTGGTGGTCATCCGTCGAGAGTGAACGCGCCGGGCAGGTGGCGGACGCCGGGCGGGCAGATCGAGGCGTCGACGGCGACGACGTCGAAGCGGACGTCCTCAATGCCCCGCAAGGCCCACGGGCGCACGCCCAGCCAGAGCTCGGCGAGCCGGGCCACCTGGCGCCGCTTGCGCGCATCCACCCCGTCTTCCGGGGCTCCGTACGTGGTCGTGCGGCGCGCCTTGACCTCGACGAAGGCGAGCACGCCGGCGCGGCGCACGATGAGGTCGAGCTCGCCGCGGCCGACACGGACGTTCCGCCCGAGCACGGACCAGCCTCTGGCGATGAGATATCGCGAGGCGGCCTCTTCGGCCGCGCGACCAAGCTGTTGCCGTTCGTTCACGGGAGTCAGCGTACCGGGGGCGTCACTTGGTTCCTACGGTGCCGATCGCCACACCGGGGTGACGTTCACGAACGTCGACCCCGGCCTCCTCAGGTGCGCCGGTGCGCCTCCGTCGTCAGCTCCAGCCCCAGCTGTTCGTACGCAACGCTGTTGAAGGACATCCGGTGGAGCTCGCAGACGCCGTGCGCGGCGATTGCGGCGCGGTGGTCGGCCGTCGCGTACCCCACGTGACGGTCGAACCCGTACTGGGGGAAGCTCCCGTGGAGCGTGCGCATCAGCCGGTCGCGCGTCACTTTGGCGATGATGGATGCGGCGGCGATCGCCGCGGAACGATGATCGCCGCCCACCACGGCCCGGTGGGGCCGCCGGCACAGCGGGAGCGCGAAACCGTCGACAAGGGTCACCCCGGGGACCGGGTCCAGCCGCTCCACGGCCGCGGCGAGGGCCCCCAGATTGGTCTTGTGCAGGCCGTCACGGTCGATGGTGCCCGCCGAACAGGCGACGACGACCACCTGGCGGGCGCGAGAGAGGACCTCCGCGTACAGCGACGCGCGACGGGACGCGCTGAGCCGCTTGGAGTCGTCGAGCGCGGCTAGAGCCTCGAAGCCCGCGGCGCCGAGCGCCGCGTAGTCGAGGCAGACGGCTGCGGCAACGAGAGGGCCGGCGAGGCACCCGCGGCCGGCCTCGTCGGCGCCGGCGACGGCCGCGTCGTCCGCGCCGGCCGCCGAGAAGTCGAAGGCGAAGCGCTCGTTCACGGCCGGGGCGGCACGGCTACGCGGCCGCGCGACGGTCCCGGTGGCCGGCGGGTCGCCGGCTGCCGCTTCCGGGCATCAGTCCGCCCCGCCGATGCGCCCGGGCGGCCAGTAGAGGGCGAAGGCGTGCCCGACCAACTGCCCGCGCGCGACCGGCCCGAACTCCCGGCTGTCGCCGCTGTCGACCCGGTTGTCGCCCATCATGAAGTAGCTGTCGGGCGGCACGGTGTACGGCTCCTGGAGCGACCAGGGGAGGCCGTTGTCGAACGGCTCGGTGGGCACCGTCTCGCCGCCGACCTCGCGCACGTACGGCTCCTCCAGGCGGCTGCCGTTGACGTACACGTCGCCCTCGCTGAGGGTGATGGTGTCGCCGGGCAAGCCGACGATCCGCTTGATCAGCACGGGTCCGGGAAACGGAGGGTGGAAGACGACGATGTCGCCGCGCTCCGGGTCGGACATCCGCCAGGATACGCGGTCGACGAGCACGCGGTCGCCGATGAGCAGCGTGTCCTCCATGGACTCCGAGGGTATCCGGTAGGGCTTGACGAGGAACGCCTGGATGAGCAGCGCCACCGCGACGGCGACGACCGCCAGGATGGCGTACTCGAGGACCGTGCGGCCCGTGGACGTCTTCTTGCCGCGTTTGCCGACTGTACCGTCGCCGCTCGATGGTGTGCTCATCGCCCTCCAGGTCCGTTGCGGGAGTCTATCAAAGCGTTCGCAGCCGCGAGAACGGCCAGTAGGTGGCGAACCCCTCGCCGATGATCGCGCCGCGCGGCACGGTGCCCCAGACGCGGCTGTCGTCGCTGTCGAGGCGGTTGTCGCCCATGACGAAGAAGGTGTCGGCCGGCACGCTGAAGGAATCCGCCAGAGACCACGGATCGTGGAGCGTGCTGCCGGCGACCGATCCCGCCGCCGTCGTAGGGTCGCGGCGGTCGCCGCTGCGATGGACGTAGGGCTCCGCCGTGGCGCGACCGTTCACGTAGAGACGCCCCTTGCGGACCTCGAGCTCGTCGCCAGGGACGCCGACCACCCGCTTGATGAAGACGAGGTTGGGATCCTCGGGATACCGGAACACGATCACGTCGCCGCGCCGCGGCTCACGCAGGTGGTAGACGACCCGATTCACGAGCACGCGGTCTCCCGGGCGCAGCGTGTCGAGCATCGACTCCGAAGGAATGCGGTACGGCTTGACCACCCATGCCTGCACCGCCAGAGCCACCAGCACCGCCAGAGCGGCGATGACGACGTACTCGAGGACGGTGGCGCGCTTCACGGTGGAGCCGGCCCGCGCCGCG
>CAYTRM010000077.1:0-9644 GCA_964440225.1 uncultured Thermoleophilia bacterium
GTCGATCTGCTCCTTGCTGATGATGAACGGCGGCGCGATCGCGTGCACGTGGCCGCCGCCCAGCAGGCGCACGAAGACGCCACGCTTGAAGGCCTCGTCGCGGATCTTGGCGGCGACGCCCTGCGCCGGCGCGAACCACTCACGCGTCTCCTTGTCCTGAACGTACTCGATGCCGGCGACGAGGCCGACGCCGCGCACGTCGCCGACGATCGGGTGCTTGAGCAGTGTGGCGAGCCCCTCCTGCAGATACGCTCCCACCTCGGCGCAGCGCTCGACGAGCTTCTCGCGCTCGATGATCTCGAGGTTGGCGACGCCGGCGGCGCAGCACAGTGGGTGCCCCATGTACGTGGAGCCGCTCATGAACGCCTCGGCGGGGCCGCCGAGGAACGCCTCGTAGACGTGGTCGCGCGCGAGCACCGCGCCGAGCGGCAGGTAGCCGCTCGAGAGGCCCTTGGCGAGCGTGACGAGGTCGGGGTCCGAGCCGAACTGCTCGAAGCCGAACCAGGTGCCGCTGCGGCCGAAGCCGGTGATGACCTCGTCGTTGATCACGAGGACGTCGTTCGCCCTGCAGATCTCGCCCACCATCGGCCAGTACTCCGGCGGCGGCGGGATCACGCCGCCGGTGCCGATCATCGTCTCGCCGAGCATGGTGCCGACGTTCTCGGCGCCGTAGAAGCCGATCTCCGTCTCGACCTGCTTCGCGCACTCCATCCTGCAGTCTTCACCGTAGGTCTTGTTCCAGGCGCACTGATAGCAGTAGGGCGCGCCGAGCTTGATGAAGCCCGGGAGCATGGGCTCGAACTTGGCGCGGTTCACGGTGAGGCCCTGGGCGCTGGTGCTGGTCATGGTCGTGCCGTGGTACGAGCGGTCGCGGAACATGACCATGTACTTGGTGCCCTTGCCCTTGTTGCGCCAGTACTGGCGCACCATCTTGACGGCGGTCTCGACCGACTCCCCGCCGCCGAGCGTGAGGAACACGTGGTCGAGGTCGCCGGGCGCCAGTTGGGCGACCTTGTTCGCGAGCTTGATCGCCGGCTCGTTGCCGATCTGGAAGATGTGGTAGATCGAGAGCTTCTCCATCTGCGCCTTGATCGCGTCGAAGATCTCCTGGCGGCCGTGGCCGACGTTGACCGTCCACAGGCTGGCGAACGCATCGATGTACGCGTTGCCCTCGGTGTCGTAGACCATCGCGCCCTCGGCGCGCTCCATGATGACGGGCTTGATGCCCTGCATCTGCGTGAACGGCGGCCAGAGGTGGCCGGTGAAGTCCTGCTGCAGCTCGTCGCCCGCCTGCTGCTCTTGATCGGTCATGAATCCTCCCGGTACGCGCTCGTATCCACCCAGGTGGAAACGCTAGGTGGTCCGCCCCAGGATGTCAAACGGGATCGACGCCGCAGACGTCCGCGAGCGCGGCCATCTGGTCGTCGGTGAGCGCCGGATGCCAGTCGGCCCGCGCCGCAAGCATGGCCCTCGCGCGCTCGCGCGCCACGGCCACCTCGTCTTTGGCCTCCGCCTTCCAGACATCGTAGGAGGCGCGCGTCGAGACGACCGGCGCGAACTGCTCGCCGGCGTGGATGCGCCGTGTGGTCTCCTTCTCGGCCAGGAAGTGACCGCCGACGCCGACCCTCTCTACCATGTCCGCGAGGATCTCCTCGTGCGAGATGGTCACGCCCGAGAGCAGGCGGCGGATCATGCCGGCGATCTCGCAGTCGATCACGATCTGCGGAAGGTACAGCAGATCGACCGAGTCGAGCATGCCGACGCCGCCGCTCAGCACGTCCGCTCCGGCGGCGCACGACGTGAGGCCCCTCAGGGCCTTGTCGTACCCCGCCTGGACGCCGGGGTACTTGGCGTCCGTGCCGAGGCCCGGCACGGCGACCGGCACGCCCAGCAGGTGTCCCATCTCGATGCAGGCCGCGGCCATGAGGTGGGACTCGGGTGCCCCGTAGGTGACGCGCGCGGTACGCATGTCCATGAGGTTCGCGGAGGCGCCGAACAGCAGACGCGCGCCGGGCGCCAGGGCCTGCAGGGCGGTCGCGACGCCGAGGAACTCCGCGACCGCCAGCGTGATGCCCGCGGCCATGGTGACCGGCGCGGTGGCCCCGGACATGGGGATGGTATAGACCTCGATGGGGACGCCGTGCGCGGCGACGGCGGCGTGGAAGTCGAGCGCGGCGCCGTCCACCTGTAGCGGCGAGGCTGCAGTGAGCAGCGTGCTGAACCGCGGCCGCTCGCGAAAGGCGTCCGCGTCTTCGGCGACGATGTCCCTGATGTGCAGCAGCGCCTCGACCTGCGACGGGCTGTCCACGAAGGTGACGTGCTTGTCCGACTGCGTGAGGACCGTGAAGTAGCCGACGAGCTCCCGGACCTCGAGGGGTACGTCGTTGGCGGTCACGGTCGTCCAGATCAGGTCGACCTGCGGTGAGGCGTCGAGCAGCGCCGTGGCCTGGCGCAGGTCGTCCAGCGTGGAGAGACGGCGTTCGCCGGTCGCGTCGTCGAGCACGAAGGCGGCGCAGCCTGACGAGCAGAAGTGCGGTCCTTCGCCCTCTGCCAGCAGGACGTCCTGCTCCGGCGTCGCGCCCGCCATGAGGATTACGCGCGGGCAGCGGGCGACGGCCTCACGAACGAGCTCCGGAGGGAAGTGGACGATGCCGCTGCACTCGTCGACCGCCGCACCCCGCGCGGCAAGCGCGGCCAGCGCCCGCGATCCCATGAGGCGCATACCGACACGCTCGAGAAGGGTGAGCGCCTCTTGGACGATCAGCGCCTTCTCGTCGTCGCTCAACCACGTCGCGCGCGCCTGCATCCGCGTCCTCCGATCTCGCCGTTCGCCGCAGTGTACGGGAGAACCGGGACGCGCGGAGAACGCGCGACGCGTTTCCGTGCGGCAGCCCCATCTCCCCTGGGACCGCTAGGCCTCCGCGGTCACCGCCGGGATGGTCGGCGTGTCCGAGAGCAGCTTCTTCGTGTAGTCGGCCTGCGGGTCCTCGAGCACCGCGTCCACGCCGCCGTACTCGACGATGCGCCCGTCGTTCATCACCGCGACCTCCTGCGAGATGCTCCGCACCAGCGCGAGGTTGTGCGTGACGAACAGCATCGACAGACCCATCTCGCGCTGCAGGCCGGCGAGCAGCTCGATGATCGCCGCCTGCACGGAGACGTCGAGCCAGGAGGTGACCTCGTCGCAGATGAGCACCGTCGGCTCGGCCGCCAGCCCGCGGGCGATGGCCACCCGCTGACGCTCCCCGCCGGAGAGTTGGTCGGGGTACCGACTCAGGAGCGACGTGTCGAGGGCCACCTGCTCCAGCACCTTCTCCATCCGCCCTTCCATCTCGTCGCGCGACAGGTCGAAGAAGACGCGGAGCGGCTGCGACAGGATCTGACCGATGGTCTTGCGCGGGTTGAGCGAGCTGTAGGGGCTCTGGAAGATGTACTGGATCGCCTGCCGGGTCGCCCGCGGCCGGTCGCGCGCGTCGCGCGAGAGGGCCTTGCCGTTGAACTCGATACCGCCGACGATCTTGTGCTGGTGCAGGCCGGCGATGCAGCGCGCCAGGGTCGTCTTGCCGGAGCCGGACTCCCCGACCAGAGACAGACAACGGCGCTCGCAGAGACGGGTCGTGATGCCGTGCAGGATCTCCTTGTGCTGGTAGAAGGCGGTCACGTCGCGCACGCTGACCACTGTCGTCTCTTCGGCCTGG
Organism: uncultured Thermoleophilia bacterium; assembly: GCA_964440225.1. Classification (GTDB taxonomy): domain Bacteria; phylum Actinomycetota; class Thermoleophilia; order UBA2241; family UBA2241; genus CAIXSE01. The sequence goes on from CAYTRM010000077.1 coordinate 3,699, forward strand.
CAGGCGGAGAGCGACTTGTCGCGCAGGTGGATGTCGAGCTCCACCGCCTGGGCGCGGACCTCCTGCCAGCGCCAGCAGCGCACACGGCGCCCCGCGCTCGGCTCCTCCACGGGGGGGAACTCCTCGTGGCAGCGGTCCACCGCCCAGTCGCATCGAGGGGTGAAGGCGCACCCGGTGGGCCGCTTGCCCGGCCGGGGCGCCCAGCCGGGGATGCCGCGCAGCGCGCGCTCGCCGGTGATGTCGGGGATGGACGCGAGCAGCTTGCGCGTGTAGGGGTGGCAGCCGGCCGCGAAGAGCTCGTCGCGGGTGCCGACCTCGATCACCCTGCCCGCGTACATGACGGCGATGCGATCGGCGAGGTTGGACACCACGGCAAGGTCGTGCGTGACGTAGAGCGCCGCCACTCCGTACGACTTGGTGAGGCCGCGGATCGTGTCCAACACGTGGGCCTGCGTGGTCACGTCGAGGGCGGTCGTCGGCTCGTCGAGGACGATGACCTTGGGGCGATTGGCGAACGCCATCGCGATGGCGACGCGCTGCTGCTGACCGCCCGAGAGCTGGTGCGGGTAGCGGCGCAGGAACGCCTTGTCGGACGGCAGCAGCACCTCGGCCATCATCTCGGCGACGCGCGCCTCCCGATCGGCGCCCGAGGCGCCGAATCCGTGCACCTCGAGGATCTCCATGAGCTGCAGCCCGATGCGCAGCGCCGGGTTGAGCGCTGCCGACGAGTCCTGCGGGACGTAGCTGATCGCGCCGCCGCGAATGGTGCGCAGCGCCGCCGGGTCCATGGCCAGAACGTCCTGTCCGTCGACCTCGACGGTCCCCCCGGCGATCTTGGCGCCGCGGCGCTGATAGTCCAGCAGGCTGGTGGCCACCGTGGTCTTGCCGGACGCCGACTCGCCGACGAGGCCCAGCACCTCCCCACGCCGGATGACCAGCGTGACGTCGTCGTCGATGTCCAGCCCGGAGGGATCCAGCACGATGCGCAGGCCCTCGACGTTGAGGACGACCTCGGGCTCCGGACTCCTCGCGGGGCCGGCGACACTCACGGTCTCCATCACCCCACCCCCGTGTCGCGTTCGATACCGATCAGGGCGCGGCCGAGTCCGTCGGCGATCAGGTTGGTAGCCACGGTCAGGATGCCGATCAGCAGAACAGGCACGAAGACGGGCCACGGCTGGATCACGATGCCGACGCGGTTCTCGTTGATCATGAGGCCCCAGTCGGCTGCCGGCGGCTGCATGCCGAAGCCGAGAAAGGACAGCGCCGCGATCAGGCCGATCGAGTAGGTAAGGCGCAGGCCGAACTCGACGAGCAGCGGGCTGGTGATGCTCGGCAGGATCTCGTTGAAGAGGATCTTGCGGCGCGGCACGCCGAAGGCCTCGGCGGCACGCACGAAGTCGCGCTGCGAGACCTCGAGCGTCGCGGCGCGGGCGACGCGAGCGATGCGCGGCGCGTGCGAGATGCCGACCATCAGCACGATCAGCCAGAGCCGGGGACCGAGGACCGAGACGAACAGCAGCGTCAGGACGATCTGTGGGAAGGCGAGGACGACGTCGAGGATGCGCATGACGGTCTCGTCGACCCAGCGCCGCGCGTAGCCGGTGATGAGCCCCAGGGTCACGCCGAGGCCGAGGCCGATCACGGTGGCCGCCAGCGCGAGCAGGATGACGGTGCGGCCGCCGTAGAGCACCCGCGTGAGCACGTCGTGGCCGATGTAGTCGCTGCCCAGCCACATCTTGGGAATGTCCGGCGGCGAGTACGGCGGCGCGACGAACTCCGTCGGCGAGTACGGAGCCACCCAGGGCCCGACGACGGCGAGCAGGACGATGATTCCGAAGATGCCGACGCCGATCTTGGTGCGTCGCATGCGCCAGGCTTCGGCGATGATCATCAGCCATTCGGAACGGCGGACGTCGCCATGCGTGACTGCCCCCTCGACGAGCTCGGAGTCGCTGACGATGATCTCGTCGTTCATCGCAGACCGGTCCTGAGCCGGGGGCTGACGAGGATGGTGAGGATGTCCGCGGTGAGATTGGCGAGCACATAGACCGTGGCGATGATGAGGCAGATGGCCTGCACCATCGGCATGTCGCGGTTGGCCACCGCGTCGACAAGCAGCGAGCCGATGCCGGGGAAGGCGAAGAGGTACTCGACCACGACGACGCCGCCGGCGAGCCACGCGAGGTTGAGCGCCGTGACCTGGATCGCCGGAGCCAGCGCGTTGGGGACGGCGTGGCGATTGAGCACGAGCCGCTCGGGAAGGCCCTTCAGCCGCGCCATCATCACGTACTCGCTCTCGAGCACCTCGATGGTGCTCGCCCGCAAGATCCGGGTGATGTACGGCGCCACCGCCAGCGTCAGCGTGAGCGCCGGCAGGATGAACAACTCGAGCTGCTGGTAGATGGGCACCATGGGGTCGACCCGCGAGACCGCCGGCAACCAGGTGAACACCTGGGTCGCGAACAGCAGGATCAGGATGATGCCGGTGACGAACTCGGGCAGGGCGGCAAGGGAGAGGCTGCCGATCGAGACGGAGATGTCGAACTTGCCGTCGCGCCGCAGGGCGGTGAACGAGCCCAGCAGCAGCGAGAGCGGGATGCTGAGCAGCGCGGCGATCACCACGAGCACCGCGGTGTTCTGCACGCGCCGCGACAGGAGTTCGGTGACGGGCCTGTCCTGCACGAGCGAGTTGCCCAGGTCGCCGGTCACGATGCCGCCAAACCAGGTCAGGTACTGCTCGGACATGGGTTTGTCGAGGCCCAGCTGCTCGCGCAGCGCCTCGTAGCGGTCCGTGTTGGCGGCCTCCTTGCCCAAGATAGCCCGTGCCGTGTCACCCGGCAGGGCCTGCGTCGCGGCGAACACGACGATCGAGACCAGAAACAAGGTGAGTATCCCCAGCCCGACGCGGATAAGGATCAGTTTCAGGAGCGGCGACAAGGGACGCATTCACCTCCGTGCGTCATGTGATCTGCAGTGAGCTGGCCGGCGCGATCGAGGGACCGCACGCGCCGGGGGAAGCCGACGTGGCCGGGAGTGCGGCGGGCGCCCAGGGGAGTAGCGGCACCCGCCGCCTGCGGCCATGAAACGCAGAACCTCTTACACGAAGTAGACGCCCTTGAAGCCGAAGTTGCCGATCGGGACGCCGAGCTTCGACGTCACGAGCCCCGCGACCTTGTCGGATCCGGCGTCGACCTGGTTGCGGAAGGCCCAGATGATGTAGCCGCCCTCGTTGAACTCGATCTCCTGCGCCTGGGCGATGAGTTGGTTGCGCGCGGCCTCGTCGACGGTGGTCTGAGCCTCCTCGACGATGGCCTGCCACTCGGCGTTCTCCCAGTGGGTCTCGTTGTAGGGTGCTCCGGGCAAGGTGGCCTGCCCGGCCTGGCTGATGTAGTTACGCGTGTACCAGAAGTCCTGTGCGAACGGCCAGCTCAAGTACTCGTCCCCGTAGAAGACGCCGGAGTCGACCTTCTTGACGTTCACGGTGACGCCAGCGCCCTTGGCCTGCTCGGCGAAGACCTGCGCGGCGGCGACCTCGTCGGCGCCGAGGGCGCCCGCCGAGGTGACTAGCTCGACGGTCAGGTTGTTGTCGTACCCGGCCTGCTTGAGCAGCGACTTGGCCTGCTCGAGGTCCTGCATGCGCTGCGGCAGATCGGGCGTGCCCGGGTCGAACGGCGCGTACATGTCGTTGCCCAGGGCGCCGAAGCCGCTGTAGGCCTGATCGATCATCTGCTGACGGTCGGCGATGAGGCGGAAGGCCTGCCGCACACGCACGTCGCTGTAGGGCTTGACGTCGATGCGCATGGTCAAGGGGCGCCACGCGCCGGTCTCGGCGTTGAGCAGCAGGAGGCCGGCGGTCGCCTCGATCACCTTGGCCTGGCTCGTCGGCAGGTTCGAGATGGCCTCGACCTCGCCGCTCTGCAGGGCATTGACGCGCGCCGTGTCGTCCGCGAACTCGATGATCGTGAGCTCGTCCACCCAGGGGCTACCGTCCCAGAAGTCCGCGAACGGAGCGAAGGTGAACTGCTCGCCCGGCTTGAAGCTGGTGAGGCTGAAGGGGCCGCAACCAATGGGGTTCTTGGGATCGAAGTCGACCGGCACGAGTTGGCTGCCGCGGAAGGCGAGGCCTTCCGGCAGCAGCACGTTCGGCGGGTCCAGGCGGAACTCGACCGTCAGGTCGTCGATCTTCACCGTGCCGCCCGGGTTCAGCCCGCCCAGTGAGGACACGCCCGTCTTTGGGTCTTTGGGGTCGACGATGCGCTCGAACGTGTACACGACGTCGTCGGCGGTCACCGGCTTGCCATCGTGCCAGGTGAGCCCCGACTTCAGGCGACACGTCCAGACGGAGCCGTCGTCGTTGGGTGTGATCTCCTCGGCCAGATGGTTGACCACCTGGGCTTCCGTGTCGAACGCGGTCAGGCCGTCGTAGAGCTGGTACTGGATGGCGATATCCGGCTCGAACGACGCTTTGTGCGGGTCGGCCGTGTCCTTGGCGGACCCGCCGACGATGCCGACGCGCAGCGAGCCGCCCTTCTTCGCCGCAGCCGTCGGCGACGCAGAGGCATCGCTGTCCGTACTGTCGCTTCCGCACGCGGCTGCAAACGGTCCGAGGGCCGACACCCCTCCGAGCACTACCGCGCCTTTCAGGAGACTCCGGCGCGAGATGCGCTTGCTGGAGACCTCCCAGATGAAACCCAAGTCGTCACTACGCATGGATCTCCCCCTTTGCCAGCTTGTTCCGACCGCCCCGACGCCTCGACGAGAGACCACCCCTGCTGTCACTCGGGTCTCCCTCTTGGACTGTGCGCCACGAACCATACTGCCACGTTATCGTACATGAACAGCGTGGCATGCGTGAACCCTAACCGCAGCATCTCCTGCAAGTCAACAGGTATTCCGCAAGGTGTCTTGAAGATCGCGCAGTTGGACGGAAGCACGCTACACTCCATCCGTTGACACCGGAGACGATACGGTCGCGTGTGAGAGTCCGGCTCACCGAGTTCGGGCCCGGCACCAGGCCCGTGCCAATGACCGTCGACGCGGGGCAGAGTCCGCGGGGGCGCGGTATCATGCACGCGACCGTCATGAAGGGGGACTCAGTGGACGCTCTCGACCGCCGCATCCTGATCGCGCTGCAGCAGAACGGCAGCCTCACCAACGCCCGCCTGGCCGAGGTCGTCGGGCTCTCGCAGTCGGCGATGAGCGAGCGTGTCCGCCGGCTCGAGGCCGAGGGCCACATCGGCGGCTACCGCGCCCTCGTGGACCCGGCCAGTCTGGGCATCGGGCTGCAGGCGTTCGTATCCGCCGAGCTCGTACGCCACGAGAGCGCCTGCATCGAGGACTTCGAGCGCGGCGTCGTGGCCCTGCCCGCCGTGCGCGCCTGCTATCACGTGGCCGGGCGCTTCGACTACCTGCTGCACGTGGCGGTACGCGACCTGGAACACCTCGGCAGCCTGATCAAAGGGGACATCGCCGCCATCCCGGGGGTCGACAAGGTGGAGACGATGCTCGTCTACTCCGAGGTCAAGCCGGACGGCGGCTGGCCGGTGTTCGACGACGACCCGGAGGAGTGACGCCGGGCGTCGCGGGAGCAACGGGCGCCGGATGCCGACGGGCGCCTGCCGGACGGCGCCCCAGGCGCCCTCAGCGGGCGACGCCGCAGACCTCCGCAAGCGCCTCGAGCTGGTCGTCCTCGAGAAGCGACGCGCTCGTGTCGCCGGCGTCCGAGCCGGCCAGGACCTGCTCCACCCTGTCGCGGGCGACGTCCGTCTCCTGTCTGCCCTCCGCCATCCACTGCTCCAGGGGAAGGCGGCTGCCGATGACGGGAGTGAAGTGCTCGCCCGCGCGCACTCGGTCGCGCGTGACCCTCTGCTTGAGGTAGTCACCGCCGACCCCGACCCGCTCGATGACGTCGAGCATGACTGCACCCGCACTGATCTCGCTCCC
>CAYTRM010000078.1:0-9635 GCA_964440225.1 uncultured Thermoleophilia bacterium
CCCGTGCCCGAAGCGTGGGCGAGATACGGAGGTCGCGCGCTGACCGACGCCATCGTCTACCACGAGGTTCCCGCCGACGCCCACCCGCTCGGTCCGGCCAACAAGCTCATCTTCGCCCCGGGTCTTCTCGGCGGCGCCGTCGCCCCTAACGGAGAACGGTTGTCGGTAGGCGCGAAGAGCCCGCTCACGGGGGGCATCAAGGAGTCGAACTCAGGTGGGACTGCGGCGCACGCGATCGCCCGTGTGGGCCTTGCCGCGATCGTGGTCCAGGGTGCTCCCGCCGACAAGGCGGCTCGCTACCTGCTCGTGATCGAGTCCGATCTGACCGTGAGCCTGCAGCGCGTCGACGAGTGGGCCGGCCTGGGCAACTACGAAGTCGCCGACAGGATCGCCGAGATGCGGCCCGAGGGCGACAAGTACGCGACCCTCTCCATCGGCCCCGCCGGCGAGGCGGTCGCCAAGGCGTCCGGCATCGCCGTCTCCGATCCCAAGGGCTACCCCAACCGGTTCGCCGGCCGCGGCGGCCTCGGGGCGGTCATGGGCAGCAAGGGCCTCAAAGGCGTCGTGATCTCGCACGCGGGCACGCATGCGCGCACGCACGCCGACAAGGAGGCCTTCATCGCCGCGTCCAAGCGGTTCTCAAGGGCGCTCAAGGAGCACGGGGTCTCCGGCAACGCGCTCCCCATGTACGGCACCAACGTGCTCACCAACATCCTGAGCGAGGCGGGCGGCCTGCCGACCAGGAACTTCTCCTCGGGCACGTTCGAGTTCGCCGACGCGGTCGGTGGCGAGACGCAGCGCGACATGATCCTCGCACGCGGCGGCGACGCGGGGCACGGCTGCATGCCGGGCTGCGTCATCCACTGTTCGCGCTACTGGGTCGACAAGGACGGCCACTACAAGACGAAGGGCCCGGAGTACGAGACCGTGTGGTCGATGGGCGCGGACTGCGGCATCGGCGACCTCGACGCGATCGCCGAACTCGACCGCGCCTGCGCCGATCTCGGGCTCGACACCATCGAGACGGGCGCGACGCTGGCCGTCTACATGGACTCCGGCGCCATCGAGTTCGGCGACGCCGAGGGCGCCCTCGCGGCGCTCCGCGCCGGGCTCGAGCCGGGCAACAAGTTGCGCGTGCTGTGGGACGGCGCCGAGGCGACCGGCGCGGCGTTCGGGGTCGCGCACGTCCCGGTGGTCAAGCACCAGGCGCTGCCGGCCTACGACCCGCGCTCCGTGCAGGGCATCGGCGTCACCTACGCCACCTCGCCGATGGGCGCCGACCACACGGCCGGCTACACGATCACCGCCAATATCCTGGGCGTGGGCGGCACGGTCGATCCGCTCCGGACCGCCGGCCAGGCCGAGCTCTCGAAGAACCTGCAGATCGCCACGGCGATGCTCGACGGCCTCGGTCTCTGCATCTTCGTGGCCTTCCCCGTCCTCGACATCCCCGAGGCCTTCACCGCCATCCACGAGATGGTCCAGGCGCAGACCGGAGAGAAGTGGGAAGCCGCCGAGCTCATGCAGCTCGGCCGGGAGGTGCTCACGATGGAGCGCCTGTACAACGCGCGGGTCGGCTTCACCGCCGCCGACGACCGGCTGCCGGCGTTCTTCCGCGAAGTGAAGCTGCCTCCGCACGACGTCGTGTTCACGGTCTCGGACGAGGATCTCGATTCCGTCTTCGACTTCGTGGATGAGACCGCCGTCCAGATGGGTCTGCGGTAGGACCGCCGCGCAGACCCCCGTGTCGGCAAGGTCGTACCGGCGGCACGGGGGTCGCTCCCCGCGGCGCATGCCATGATCATCGATCTCGCGCTCTTCGCCTCCTTCTCGCGGTACCAGCCGGACGGTGCGGGTGGCCGCTGGGCGCGCCGGTTCGACGTTCCTGACGGCACCACCGTGGGCGAGCTGATCGGCCGTCTCGGACTACCCGAGGGGCCCCGCGCGGTGTTCGTGAACGGCCGCCACGCCGCCGACGACCGGGTGCTGGACGATGGTGACCGGCTCGCGGTCTTCCCGCCGATCGCGGGGGGCTGAGCCGGCCATCGCCGCGGCGCCCGGGCTGCCGGTGCCGCGGCCTCTCTACTCGCGCGGGCCGTGCTCCGCTTCGGGGTGGTCTCCCTCCGCCCTGCCGGCTGCGTACAGCCCCAGGAACACGCGATGCGGGCCGGGTGTGCCGTAGGGCACGAACGCGACGCGGTCACCCGGGGAGACGCGCACATCGATCCCGTGCACCACCTGGTTGACGAAGACGCCCTCGATCTCTTCCGGAGGCAGCTCCAGCGAGACCGCGAGGTCGCGTGCGGCGATGCCGCCCGCGGGGACCCCGACGACCAGGCTGTGCGGCAGCCCTCGCTCTGTCCGTCGCAGGCGCAGGCTGCCGAAGATGCGGACGGTGACCGTCGCCGGACTCGCGTCCGAGGCGTCCCCGGGCATCAGCGTCCGCCGATCCCGGGCGCAGTGGTGGTGCGGTCGTTGGGTTCGAGCGCGATCATGTCACGAGTAGTGTACGGCAGGATCGCCGCCGATGAGGCCGGGTCGGTCGCCGTGCGGATGCCGAGCTCGGCGAAGGCGGGCACGTCTGCTCCCGCGAGCTTGTCCAGCTCGGTGGAACGGTAGACGAGACCCCAGCGCACCTACCCGCCGTCACGCGTCGGCCGGCCGCCGAGGACGGCCTTCGCAGCGCCCGGGTGCTTCTCGTGTGTCGGTTCCATCAGACCCCCCTCGCTCTCCGTGGGCAGGGCGCGGCTTCGCCGTCGCGCTCACCGGACTATCGGCATCCGCGCCGGACTCCTCCCGTTTGCCGGCGAGGATGGGAGCGGGCGGCGGTCCACGGAGGAGCGCCGAGCGGGCGGGACGGGGCGGGACGGTCCGAACCGCCCCGCCCCGCCGCGTTCCGGTTCTACAGCAGTTTGACGGGCACGCAGATGCTCACGTCGCACTTGTGCTCCGGGTGCTCGTTCGCGTCGTTGTGGTACTGCTCGTAGCAGACGCCGTCGGTGGGCTGGTAGCCGCTCTCGGGCAACCAGCCGCTGAACACGGCGTCCCAGGCGTCGCCGTACTGCTCGACGTCCAGCTCGAACCTGGCGAAGGCGTAGGCGCCGCCGGCGATGGTCATCTTGCCGATCTCCCCTTCCACCGGCGTGTCGTCCGGGACGCTGACGCCGACGCTGATCCGGAGCTTGCCGGCGTCGGTCACGCCGGGGTCGTCGTGGTAGATGGTGACCATCTTCGTCTCCGGTCCCAGCAGCCCGCGCGGTCCTGCCCACTGCATGAGCCTGCCGAAGAGCCTGCCGAAGAGCTCCCCGTCGCCCTGGTACGGCCCCGTGTGGCGGACGTAAGCCACCGTGAACGCCGGTTCCTCCCGGACCTCGATCTGTGCCTTGAGCTTCTCTTGCTCTGCCATGGTGACCCTCCAGGTCTGTCGATGACGTGCGCCGCCACCGTAGACCGGGGAGACGTCCCAGGCTTTCCGCATCTTGCGGAGCGCTTGACGATCCTTGCCGTCTTGTCCCTTCGCTGCGCTTTCGCCGGTCGCCCGGCTCGTCCTCGACCGCCGCCACTGGCTGGCGCTCATGCCGAAGGCGTCTCTGAAGGCACGGGCGAAGGGGGCCGACCCCGAGAACCCGCACTCCAGGGCGACCGTCGTGATCGGCTTCCCGGGGTCGGCGACGAGCTGGAGGGCGGCGCGCTCCACGTGGAGCCGGCGGATGTACTGTCCGACCGTCTCGCCGACCATGGCGCCGAAGATGCGGTGGAAGTAGAAGGAGGAGAAGCCGGCGACCCCGGCGAGCTCCGTGAGCGTGAGGGGGCCGCCGAGGTTGTCGTCGATGTGGTCCATCACGCGGTTGATGCGGGCAACGTACTCTCTTCGAGGCGCTTCCATCGAGTGACCGGCTCCCGATCGCGTGGGCAGTGCGGGGAGTCTACGGGATGAGTGGCCGAGACACACGGGAGGCGCCTTCCGGGGGGGCGTCGCCGTGGCTCTGCCGGGTTGCCTCCGGCGTGCGCCATGGCTACCCTGTGTACTCCGGCCGGCCCGGCGAGAGCGGCCGCCCCCCTACGGACGACGAGGCCGAGAGACATCGACGCCATCTTCCGCACCACCGACTTCTTCCTCCACATCGACGTGCATCTCAGCGCGCTCGTGGCGCACTTCGGAGAGTGGGTGTACGCGATCCTCTTCGCCATCGTCTTCTGCGAGACGGGTCTCGTGGTCACCCCGTTCTTGCCGGGTGACTCGCTCCTCTTCGCCGCCGGCACACTGGCCGGAGCCGGCGTCCTCGACCCGCTGGTCCTCGGAGTGGTCCTGCTGGCCGCGGCCATCATCGGCGACGCGGTCAACTACCTCGTCGGCCGGTTCTTCGGTCGCCGGCTGCTGAGCAAGCCGCGCCGCTTCGTGCGGCCCGAGCACATCGCGCGCACCGAGGCGTTCTACGAGCGTCACGGCGGCAAGACGATCATCCTCGCGCGCTTCGTGCCGTTCGCGCGTACGTTCGCGCCCTTCGTGGCGGGCGTCGTCCACATGAACCCGGCGCGCTTTCTGCTCTTCAACGTGAGCGGCGCCGCCTTGTGGGTCGGCGTGTTCGTAGGCGGCGGCGTGTGGTTCGGCAACATCCCGTGGGTGAAGGACAACCTCACGCTGGTCCTCATCGCCGTCGTGCTGGTCTCCGTCGGCCCTGGCCTGGTAAGCGTCGCCAGCCGCCGCCTGCGCGGCGACCGGCGCGGTGACTCGGCATCGTCGCAGGCGGGCGCCGCTGAAACGGAGCGGGGCGGCGGGCCGGAGGTGTGAGCGCGAGCGCCCGATGGTACTATCTCGAGCAGTCATGAACGACGGCCATCGCGATGCCACGTCCGCAGCCTGCCAGGCGCCATCCGCGTCCCAGTGAGCGCGGCGCACTTGTCTCAGGACCCCCACTTACCCGACGAGGATCTCGACCCCGCGGGTCGCCGGCTGCTTTGCGCTGAGGCCGGCGAAGGCCGGCGTCGATGATCCTCATGGCCGTCATCGTTGTCGCCGTCCTCGTGCTCGTCAATGCCTTGTATGTGGCGGCTGAGTTCTCGGCAGTCGGGGCGAGGCGCAACCTTGTGCGCCTCCTCGCCCAGGACGGCGACCGTCGCGCCGGCTGGGTGCTGCCCGTCATCGAAGACATCGCAGGGCTCGACCGGTACGTCGCCGCCTGCCAGATCGGCATCACCTTCTCCAGCCTGGTCCTGGGTGCGTTCGGTCAAGCCACGCTCGCGCGCGACCTGGCGCCCCTCTTCACCGGTCTCGGGTGGCTCGGCGAGACGGCGGCCCAGAGCACCTCCGCCGCCGTCGTGCTCATCGCCCTCACGTCGCTGCAGGTGATCCTCGGCGAGCTGCTGCCCAAGTCGCTCGCACTGCAGTTCCCCACCCGCACCCTTCTGCTGACCGTGCCCCCGATGCGCGCCTCCCTGCGTCTCTTCGCCGGCTTCATCTGGCTGCTCAACGGGAGCGGCCTTCTGCTCCTGAGGCTCTTCCGCGCGCCGCGTGTGGCGCACCGGCACATCCACTCGCCCGAAGAGATAGACCTGCTCATCGTAGAGAGCCGCGACGGCGGTCTGCTCGAGCCCGATGAGCAGCGGCGCCTGCATCAGGCGCTGCGCCTCAGCATGTACCCCGTCAGCCGCGTGATGGTCCCGAGAGACCAGGTCGTTGCCGTCGATCTCGCGAGTCCGTTCGCCGAGGTCGTCGACGTGATCGTCGAGAGTCCCTACACGCGGCTTCCCGTGTGCAGCGGCTCCGGGCGCAGGGTCGTCGGCATGCTGCAGACCAAGGACGTGGCGCTCGCCGCCATCACTCTCGGCGCCGACGCGCGGCTCGAGGACGTCATGCGCTCGGCCGTGACGGTTCCCGACTCCACCCGCGCCGACGACCTTTTGACCGTCCTGAGGGAGCGACGAAGCCAGCAGGCGGTCGTCGTCGACGAGGACGGGGCTCTCGCCGGGCTCGTCACCCTCGAGGACGTGCTCGAAGAGGTGTTCGGCGAGGTTGGAGACGAGTTCAAGGGCGACGACGCGCAGGTCGCCGCGGCTCGGCGGCGCATCCGTCTCGCCGCTCCCCGCCGGCGCCGGCGAAGGAAGCTGCCGTGAGCGTGGCGATGCCCATCCTCATCATCGCGGGCCTGATCCTGGTGAACGCCCTGTTCGTGGCTGCGGAGTTCGCCTTCGTCGGTGCGCCGCGCACGGCCATCGAGCGGCGTGCCGCGGCCGGCGACCGGCGCGCGCTCCGCGTGCGCGCTATCCTGCGCGAGCCGCGCAGTCAGGATCGCTACCTCGCTACGGCGCAGCTCGGCATCACCGTCGCCAGCCTCGGCCTCGGCATGTACGGCGAGCACGAGATCGCGGCACTCATCGCCGGACCTCTCGAGGCGATGGGTGTCGATCGCCTGATCGCGGTGCACGCCGTCGCGAGCGTGATCGCCGTCGTCATTCTCACCTATCTCCACATCGTCCTCGGCGAGATGGTGCCCAAGTCACTGGCGCTCCAGGGAGCCGAGCGCGCCGCGCTCGCTCTGGCGCCGGTGATGGCCGGTGTGCGTATCGCGCTGTATCCGCTGGTCGTTGCGCTCAACGGCATCGGGAACGGCATCCTGCGGCTCATGGGTGTCGTTCGCCAGCGCGGCAGCGTCGAGCAGTACCACACGGCCGAGGAGCTCCGTTACATCGTGCGCGACAGCCTGGAGGGGGGGGTGCTGGGGAGAGAGAGCGGGCGCGTGTTCCAGGAGCTCCTGGAGTTCGGCGACCTGACTGCGGGCGAGGTTCTCGTGCCCAGGGTCCGCATCGAGGGCATCCCTCTGCACGCCACCGGCGACGAGTTGGCCGAGCTGCTCAGGACCTCGCCGCACACCCGGTATCCGGTGTACAGAGACGACCTCGACGACATCGTCGGCATCCTCCACGTGAAGGATGTGCTGAGGCTCGTGCTGAGCGGCGAACCCGTCTCCGAGAGCGACGCGCGCAGCATCCCGTACCTTCCCGAGACGGCGGGTCTCGACGTGGTGCTCGCGGCGATGCGCCGGGAGAGCACCCAGCTCGCCATCGTGCTCGACGAGCACGGAGGGACCGCGGGCCTGCTCACGATCGAGGACCTCTTCGAGGAGGTCGTCGGCGAGATCGAAGAGGAGACGGAGGCCCCCCAGAGCAGGGTCGACGCCGACGGGCGCCTGTGCGTCGCGGGCACGGTACGTGTGGAGGAGGTGGGTGAGCACTTCGATCGGGTTCTCGAGCACGAGGAGGTCGACACGGTGAGCGGCCTCGTGCTCGCGCTGCTCGAGCGGCCGCCGGAGATCGGCGACAGAGTCATCTACAACGGCATGGCCTTCGAAGTCGTCGCCGTCGAAGGGCACGGCGTTGCGGAGTGCCTGGTCACGCCGCTCGACGACGGGGCGGGCGGGCCGCAGGCAGACGGGTCCCGACGGGCCTGAGAGTCACGCCAGGTGTGTTTGCGGGTCGCGGGTACACTCGCTGCCCACCTCATGCTATGAGCCGACGGCGGCGCGAATGGCGTCGCCCGGCGCAGCAGGGGCGACGTGCGGCAGGGGAAGGGAGCGGGCATGCGTATCGTGGTTCACGGGCAGCAGGCGTTCGGCAGGGCGGTGCTCGAGGCCCTGCTCGGGCGCGGGGACGACGTCGCCGCCGTCTGCGCGGCGCCCGAGCAGCCGGGCGGCAAGCCGGACCCACTCGCGGAGGCGGCCCGCGCCGCCGGGCTCCCGGTCCTGCAGCCTGCCTCGTTCCGCGAGCCGGCCGTGTGGGATGAGCTCCGCGCCTTGTCGCCCGACCTGCAGGTGATGGCCTTCGTCACGTTGATCGTGCCGCAGGAGTTCCTCGACATCCCGAGCCTGGGGACCATCCAGTACCACCCGTCGTTCCTGCCGAGGCATCGCGGCCGCAGCGCGATCAACTGGCCGATCATCCAGGGCGAGGTCGAGACGGGACTCTCGGTCTTCTGGCCCGACGGCGGCATCGACACCGGCGACGTGCTGCTGCAGAAGCGCACACCGATCTCTGAAGCGGACACACTCGGTTCCGTCTACTTCGACCGGCTCTTCCCGATGGGGGTCGCGGCGCTGCTCGAAGCGGTCGACCTGGTCGCCGCCGGCGAGGCTCCGCGCATCCCGCAGGATCACTCGCGGGCCACCTACGAGGGTCCGTGCGAGCGCGAGAACGCGCGCCTCGACTGGGGCAAGCCGTGGAAGCAGCTGCACGACCTGGTCCGCGGCTGCGACCCGGCGCCGGGAGCCTGGACCACCTGCGGCGGCCAGGCCCTGGGGATCGTCGCCGCCACGCCGGCGCCCGCCCGCGATCCCGCGGGCATCGCCGGCGCGATGGGCGAGGTGGTGGAGGTCTCGGAGGCCGGCATCACCGTCGTCTGCGCCGACGGCCGCATGCGCGTGACGCGTGTGCGGCCGTCCGGCGGCGCCAAGCAGCCGGCCGGCGAGTGGGCGGCCGGCGCCGGCCTCACCGTCGGGTCGCGCCTGGAGTGAGGCCGGCGGGCGCCCCCGAGTCGCCCTCAGCGCACCCGGAGCGTGGCGCGCTCGTTGAATCGGACGCTGCCCGCCGCGCCGCGTCAGGGTCTTAGCATGCACGGCATGTGGTCTGTCTGTGGTACGCGCTGCCTTGGACGAGCGACCGGGAGGTGAGCGCATGACGTGACGCGTGGCACGGCCCAGGTGGGTGGGGGCCAGGCCGGCCGTGCCGATTCCAAGCGACCTTTCGCACCAATTCCTCCGGGGGGAACGAATGGCTGAAGACCTGGTCTTCGCACGCAAGGCGAGCGGCCTCGTGCGCGGTCTGGACATGTGGGACGCGTTCGGCGCCGGCCTCATGACCTGCCAGCCCATCGCCACGTTGTGGCTCATGGTGGGCATCGCGCTGTCGCTGTTTCCGTCCGGCAACCTCATCATCGCCATCCTGCTCGGCGCCGTGCTGTACCTGATGTTCATCCTCACGTTCCTGTACTTCTCGTTCATCGACCCGACGTCGCGTGACGTCACCGGCAAGAACCTGTTCGTCTTCGCGGCGGCCTGGATCGCGGGCCTGCTGTGGTACTTCTACTGGCGTTGGCGCAGCTCCAAGCAGGGCATCGACGTCAGCATCACCTTCGGCGAGCTGCCGCCGGAGTGATCGACGCTTGACGGCTGCCGGCCCCGGTCCCGCTTCCGGCTGTCGCCGCGCGTTGACCCGATCAACGCGCCACCGCCGAACCGTCGCGGCGCCCCGCGCCGGGTGAGCCTGAGGAGGAGAGATGAGCGAGGCCCTTCGATCGGCGTTGGAGGAACGCGCAGTGGCCGCCGTCCGGGAGGGTCGGGACGAGCTCGTGGCGCTCGTGAGCGACCTGGTCGCGTTCGACACCACGGCGCGCAACGTCGGCGATCCGGCGCGGCAGGAGGCGGAGCTGCAGGAGTACCTGCGCCGCCGGCGGCCGCTCCCTGCTGCTCAACGGCCATATCGACGCCGTCTCCTACGAGCCGCTCGACCGCTGGGCGAGCCACCCGCTCAAGCCCGAGATCCGCGACGGCATGCTGTACGGTCGCGGCAGTTGCGACATGAAGGGCGGCATCGCCGGCATGCTGTTCGCGCTCGAGACGGTAACCCGGCTGGGAGCCAAGCCG
>CAYTRM010000079.1:0-9625 GCA_964440225.1 uncultured Thermoleophilia bacterium
TCCGCCATGGTCGCGCCCGTCTGGGAGAGAAGCTCCAGGATGAGCAGCGCCGGGATGAAGCCGGAGTCGGCGTTGTAGTTGGCGGCGAAGTAGTAGTGGCCCGAGACCTCGCCGCCGAAGAGGACCTTCTCGCGGCGCATGCGCTGCTTGAAGAAGGCGTGGCCGACGCGGTTGAGCAGCGGCACGCCCCCTCCGGCGCGGATCACGTCGGGGACGGCGCGGCTGGCGCGCAGGTCGTACAGGATCGCCGCGCCGGGGTTCTTGAGCAGCAGCGCCTGGGCGAGCAGCGCGGTCACGAAGTCGCCGGGGACGAACTCGCCGGCCTCGTCGATGAAGAAGCAGCGGTCGGCGTCGCCGTCCCAGGCGATCCCGAGGTCGGCCTTCTCGGCGACGACGCGCTCGCGGATCTCGCGGCTGTTCTCCTCGAGCAGCGGGTTCGGTGAGTGGTTGGGGAAGGTGCCGTCGACCTCGAAGTACATCTCGACACTCTCCAGCGGAGTGCCGTCGAACAGCCGCGGCGCGAGCTTGCCGGCGACACCGTTGGCGGCGTCCATGACGACCTTGTACGGCCTGAAGGCGGCGACGTCGACCTGGGCGCGCAGGTGCTCGACGTACGCGGGATACAGATCGGAGCGCTCCAGCCCGCTGCCGGCGATGCGCATCGGCAGCTCCGTGAGCGCCTGGCTCCGCTCCTTGAGTTCGGGGATGCCGGCGTCGCCGCTCAGCGGCAGCGCCCCCCCGCCGACCAGCTTCATGCCGTTGTACTCAGGAGGGTTGTGCGAGGCCGTCACCATCACGCCGCCGTCCAGCCCTCGCGAGGCGACGCCGAAGTACACCATCTCGGTGGGGACGAGCCCGAAGTCGACCGTGGAGGCGCCCCCCGCCGCAGCGCCCGCCGCAAACGCCTCGAGCAGGCCTGTGGACGATGGGCGCGGGTCCATCCCGGCGCCGAGCCGCGCGGCGCCGAGCTGCTGCGCCAGGGCGCACCCGATGCGCTCCGCGGCGTCCTCGTCGAGCTCCTGCGGATACAGGCCGCGGATGTCGTAGGCCTTGAAGATGCCGTCCGGGATCGTCATGTGCCCTCCCTGCCGCGAAGCTGCTCGTAGAACTGGATCGAGTTGTCCGGGATCTCGGTGTCGGGATACACGCAGATGCCTCCGGCGAGCCGGTTGCCGGCGCCGATCGCGCAGCCGTCGCCGAGAACGGCGCCGCTCAGCTGTGTGCCGGAGCCGACACTGCTTCCGCGCACGAGGATGCTGCCTTCGATCTGCGCGTGGGCGCCTATGGTGACCTCCGGCTGGACCACGGCCTCCACGACCACGGCGCCCTCCGCGACCACGGAGCCGGCGCCCAGCACGGCCAGCGGGCCGACCCTGGCGCCGGCCTCGACGCGAACGCCGTCGGCGACGAAGCACGGCGGGATGACCCTGGCCCGCGGATCCACGGACGCCGTGGGCGAGACCCACAGGTACTGCTCGCCGAGCGCCTCCGCGACGCGCGTGTCGACGGTGCGCTCGAGGATGTCGAAGTGCGCCTGCAGGTAGCTGTCGGGTGTGCCGATGTCGCGCCAGTACCCGTGATCGACGTGGCCGTACAGCGACCCGGCCGCCGCGAGCCTGGGGAACACCCCGCGTTCGATCGAGAAGAGCCTCCCTCTCGGGATCATCTCGAGCACCTCGGGCTCGAGCACGTAGACGCCGGCGTTGATCAAGGCCGTGCCCTCCCACTCCCCGGGCTTCTCGAGGAAGCTCGCCACACTGCCGTCGCCGCGAAGCTCGACGAGACCGTAGCGCCGTGGATCCTCGACCGGGGTGAGATAGATCGTGCCCATGCCTCCCCGGTCCACGTGGGCCGCGGCCAGCGCCGTCAGGTCGACGTCGCTGAGCACGTCTCCGTTGAAGACGTAGAAGCTGCCGTCGAGGAGCTTGGCCTCGCAGTTGGCGATAGCGCCGGCAGTACCGAGGGGCTCACTCTCGACCGCGTACTCGACCTGCAGGCCGTAGGCGGCGCCGTCGCCGATGACGGCCTCGATCGCTTCGGCGAGAAAACCGGTTGAGAACACGGCGCGCTCGACACCATGCCGCGCCAGGTTGTCGAGGATGTAGGCGACGAAGGGTCTCTCGACCACGGGCGCCACCGGTTTGGGCACGCGGGAGGTGACGGGACGCAGCCGCGTGCCCTCGCCGCCGACGAGGATGACGGCTTGACGCGGAGCGCCGCGCGTGTGGCTCATGCCGGTACGGCTCAGTCGGCGACGGGCGTCGCGTCGCCGAGACCGATGCCCTCGTACTCGAATCCGGCCGCGGTGACGGCGTCGCGATCGGCGAAGTTACGCCCGTCCACGAGCAGCGGCCGGGACATCGCGGCGGCGGCGGCCTTCCAGTCGAGACGGCCGAACTCGGGCCACTCGGTCACGAGCACCGCCGCGTCGGCGGCTTCGAGCGCCTCGAGGGGCTCGCTGCAGATGACGACGCCGGGGAACAGGGGGTGTTCGCCGGCGTCGAGCATGGGATCGTAGGCCTTGACGCGCACGCCTTCGTGGATGAGGCGGCCGGCGAGGACGATGGAGGCCGCCTCGCGCAGGTCGTCGGTCTGCGGCTTGAAGGTGAGACCGAGCAGCGCGATCGTCTTGCCGCGCAGACCACCCAGGCGGTCCTTGAGCTTGCCGACGACCCGCCGTTTCTGGAGGGCGTTGACTTCGATGACCGCGTTGAGCAGCTGGAAGTGGTAGCCGGTGTTCCCCGCCAGCTGCTTGAGGGCCTGCACGTCTTTGGGGAAGCACGAGCCGCCGTAGCCTATGCCGGCGTGCAGGAAGTGCGGGCCGATGCGGTGGTCGAGGCCCATGCCGTGAGCGACCGTGCGCACGTCGGCGCCCACCTGCTCGCAGACGTTCGCGATCTCGTTGATGAACGAGATCTTGGTGGCGAGGAAGGCGTTGGAGGCGTACTTGACCATCTCGGCCGTCGGTACGCTGGTACGGACGACGTCGGTGTCGATGCCCCGGTACAGCGCCTCGACGGCGTCGCCGTCCTCGTCACGGAACGCACCGATCACGATGCGGTCGGGCTCGAGGAAGTCCTGGATGGCGGCGCCTTCGCGAAGGAACTCCGGGTTGGACGCGTAGGTCATGCCCGTCGCACCCAGAGCTTCCAGGTCGGCCATGACCTTCTCGCCCGTGCCGACCGGCACGGTGCTCTTCATGACCAGAAGCCGCTCACCGCCGCGCGCCGCTATCTCGCGCGTGGCGTGCTGAACGCGCGAGAGATCGGCGTCGCCCGACGGCGACGGCGGCGTGTCGACGGCGATGAACAGGATGCGACAGGCGGCCAGCACCTCGTCGTACGACGTGGTGAACGAGAGCCGGCCGGCGTTGTCGGCCATCAGCTTCTCGAGCCCGGGCTCGTAGATGGGGACGTCCCCTCTGGAGAGACGCGCGATCTTGCCCTCGTCGACGTCCATGCAGACGACGTCGTGGCCCAGGTGAGCGAAGCACACGGCCGAGACCAGCCCGACATATCCGGTACCGACGACCCCGATCGGAGTGGAATGCATGCGGATCGACACCTCCGTCGCAGGTGTGGGGGAGCCCCATTTCGGGCGAGAGTCTACCACAGGCGATGCGTCTGGCCGGGAGAGCCCGCGATCAGTCCCCGGGGCCGCCCCGAAGCTCAGTAGGCGAGCGCCTCGAGCTCCGCGCGGCTGCCGTCGTGCAGCGGGTTGAGTTCGAGCGCGCGGCGGAACGACGCCCTGGCGGCCTTCGGGCGACCCAGCACGGTGAGCTGCAGCCTGCCGAGCTCGTACCACGCCTTGTAGTACGCCGGCTGCAGGCGAGTCGCCGCCTTCACCTTCTCGAGCGCCTCGCGACTGCGGCCCTGCTGCTGCAGGAGGAACGACTGGATCAGGAGCGGACCTGCCGCCAGGGGATCCAGGCGGGCGGCGCGCGCGGCGTGATCGAGCGCGACGGCGACCTCGCCGTCACTCGCGGCGACGAGCGCCGCCGTCTCCGCGCGCCCCGAGAGATAGGGCAGCATCCAGCTGACGGCCAGGAGCACGAGCGCCGCGCTGGCAACGACTCGCGGCGCCCAGCCGGCGTGCCGCCGCGTGGCCGTCCGCGCGGCGACACCGGTGGCTCTGGGCTCGGCCGCCTCGCGCGCCGCCGGGGCGTCCGGAGCCCGCTCGTCCGCGGTCGGTTCGTCCGAAACCGGGTCGTCTGAAGCCGGCGCGGCAGGGGCGGGCGCGGCCGGGGACTCCACCCTCCGCCGCGCCCGGCTGCGCTCGCCGGCGGCGCGAGTCGTGCGGTACGAGGCCGACGCCGCGACGAAGACGAACACGAGCGTTCCGATCGCGGCCATGTCCCAGTCCCAGTCCCACGAGATGTGCACGAAGAAGGCGATCACCCCCGCCTGCATCGCCACAAGGAGGGGGTGCAACGGATCGCGTCGCCGCGAGAAGGGGTTCCCGACCATCGCGGCGACGCAGAGCGCCATGGCCGCGACGAACAGCGCGAGCCCCACGGCGCCCAGCTCGCCGAGCACGTTGAACCACTGGCTGTGCGCGTGCTTGGTGACGCCTCCGTTCTCCCTGAAGCGGTAGTGCGTGAAGGGGAACGTGCCCGCGCCCGATCCGGTCACGCGCGCATGCCGCCACTGGTCCATCGACTCTCGCCAGAGCTCCGGCCGGCCCGTGTTCAGAGAGATGAGGCGCCCTGCCCCCTGATTGCTCGACGTCTCGTCGCTCCCCTCGAGCAGGACGGTCACGCGATCCCCGATCCAGGCGGCGCCGCCGCGCGGCTCGAGGAACCGCCACGAACCTCCGATCGCCCCGGCCACCAGCACGACGACGATCGTCGTGCCCGCGGCCAGGCGCAGCCAGCGCGGCCAGGGCACGGCGCGATGGAGCATGGCGATAGCCGCCTGGGCGCCCGCCGCCACGAGGATCGCCGCGAGCGACCAGCGGAGGAGCACGCCCCCCTCGAGAGCACGCAGGGCGTCATCGGTCGTAGGCGTCGAGAGCGTGCTCAACCCGCGCAGGCGCCAGAGCACGACGGCGACGGGAGCGATGATCGCGACGAGGCTGCTCAAGCTGGCGAGACGGCTGGTGGTGAAGACGAAGTAGAGCAGGAGCGCGACGCCCAGCGCGATCCACCCGCCGCGCGAGAACGCGTAGTAGAAGGTGATGCACATGGGGACGGCCGCCGCGGCGGCGAGCGCCCGCCACGCGGGGTGGGCGCGCCGGTCTGCGGCGAGAGAAAGGCCCACGCAGAGCCCCATGACCATCATCAGCGCGAGCACGTTCCAGTAGCCGACCGGGCTGTCGAGCCGGGCGTACCGGTGCGCGTGCGTCACGACCTCGGGCAGCGCCTTGCCGAGAAACGCGTAGACGCCGACGGCCACCGCCACAACGAAATACCCGTAGCCGGCGGTGCGCAGCTGCAGGCCACGCACAGACGTGAGGCCGAGGACCGCCAGAATGGCGAGATAGAAGGCGGTGACGTTGAACGCCGCCCAGGTCAGGTCCGGGCCGAGCGACCAGAGCACGGAAGCCCCGGTCCAGATCGTGTAGAGGCCGAAGACGATGAGCGCGGCGGCGAGCAGCCAGGAGGGACGGTGGCGGCGGCGGAGAAACCACACCCACACGGCCAGGAGCAGGAGACAGACGACCACGATGGGGGTGCTGCGCCCCAGGATGTAGCCGCCCGACAAGAACGAGAAGGCCGCCACGGCCGCCAGCGCGACCGCATAGGGAGCGGCGTTCTGCGGCCTCTGGAACGCCCAGCCGACACGACCGGTGTTTACGAGAGGGTCCATCGACGGCATTATACTGTCATCGTCATATCGAAGACGCGCCGCACGCATCGGGCTCGCGCACGTGAGGAGGCGGAGGTATGGTCATGTGCGACGGCAAGTGGTACAAGTACCATGTATTCCACCGGCAACCGCCGGAAAGACGTTGTGAGGGGGGGGTGAAGACATGAAGGTCAAGCTTATGAGTGTTATCGTTCTTGCCCTCCTGCTGGTGCTTGCGTTCGCCGTTGTCGCGCAGGCAGCCGTGCCGCAGTCGGTGATCGACGCGATCATCGAGGACGCCAAGGACGGCACCATCGACGGCAATTGGACCGCCGCCGAGATCCGGGCGACTCTGGACTACATCGAGAACAACCCGATCTACGAGCAGTACAGCGACCTGAGGGGTGTCCTCGAAGACTACTTGGCGAGCCTGCAGGATCCTGGGACCCAGGGCGGACAGCTCGCCTTCACCGGCAGCGAGGTTCTCCTCATCCTCGCCGCGGGCGTAGGTCTCATCAGCGGCGGAGTTCTTCTGCGCCGCAGACGCGCCTAGCTGAGCATCATCGTGTACGTCCCGACGGCGCCTTCCCCTCCGGGGGAGGCGCCGTCGTCGCCTTGCGATACGTTCACTCGACGATGAGAACGAGGGGACGCGGAGCGTCGTCGTCCCTGATCACCGCGTCCGGTCCCAGCCGCAGACCGTCGGCGACGACCTGAGCGGCCACTCGCGAGGATGAGCGATAGTACAGCGCCGCGCCCGTCGCGGTCGGCATCCAGCCCGTGGGATCCAACGTCAGATCCCCGACCACGAACCCCCAGAGCCGAAGACGGGCCGCGACGGCGTCCGATGCTTCCTCCGTCGCCGCCACGACCCCCACGCCGGTGCGACGGGCGGCGACGAAGGCGAATCCGAGTCGCGTCGCCTCCAGGTCCGGCGCGAGCGCGCCCGGCCAGCAGGCGCGCACGAACGTCTGCGCGTTCGCGCGGGCGGCGCCGGCGACGGCCTCGCGCCGCGAGATCGCGTCCGCATCCACCGGCGGGTCCGGCGCCCACGACACGGGCAGCTCGCCGGCGGCGACCACCGCTCTCAGGCCGGCGGTGGGCGGCTCGCTCACCGTCGATGAGGTGGCGGGTCCGCCCAGAGGCCCCGCCGCCACCCCATCCTGCCCGCGTCTCCTCAGCATCGCGTAGACCTGCGCGACGACCGCTGCGGCGTCGGCGTCGGCCGCATCCGGCGGCGCGACGAGAACGGCCAGCGCGGCGCGCCGGTCGAGAGCACGCGCGGCGCGGAAGGCGAGGTCCTCGGTGACGCCCGCGACCGACCGGATCTCGACGGGGGCGCCGGCGAAGCGGCGCAGACTCCGGCGCAGTTGCCCGACGTACGCCGCAGCCTCGGCGGCCGGCATGGGAGCGACGACCAGGACGCGAGCGGCGCGGAGCCGGCGGACGATGCGCGCGCCGTCGTCGGGAGGGACGAGTCCCAGAGCGAGCGACAGGCGAAGAGACTCAAGGCGACTGGCGTCCACGTGCCACATCTGCGCGGCGCGGCTCGTCTCGACGACGACCCCCGCCGCGCGCACCTCCACGCGGCCCGGATCGATCTCACGCAGCGTATCGGCCAGAGACGTCGCATCCTGGAGCGTCAGGTCGCTGCGCACGAAGCCGAAGCCGAGCACGTAGTTGGAGAACGCGACCACGTTGAGCTCGTGAAACGGCACCTGCGGGAGCGCCTCGCGCAGAGTCTCGTACTGCGTGCGCCACGATGCCGCCACTCCACCCTTGCCCTTCCAGGCGGCGAACGCCAGGCGGTAGCGCCCGCGTGCGGCGTGCACGTCGTCCATGGGGAACATAGGCTCGACCGCCTGCGCCAGCGCCCTGCGGTCGAGCGTCACCCACGCGTCCATCGGTACGTCGAGCGCCTCACCGAGCGCGGCGGCGGCGGCACGAGGGCCCGCCGCGTCCACGACATCCGAGAGCGGGGCGTAGCCGGCGCCGGGAACGAAGCCCACCACCCGGCGCGGGATCACGACGGCGGTGAGGGACGACTCGTCGGCGTCGATGTGCAGCCAGACGACGCCCGAGCAGGAGCCGCCACGCCCTCCGAGCACGAACACGGCCACATCATCGGGCGGCGGCGGCGTGAGGGTGACGGCCGGCGCGGGGCCGACGACGCGATGCCACGGCCCGGGCGTGGCCAGCAGGATCACGACGCCCAGGGCGACCAGGACGCCGAGCAGGAGGGCGGCCCAGGGGTCGAGCCGCCGCATCACCGCGCGCAAGAAGCTCACTTCACGGGCTTGAACGAGGTCGCGAGACCCATCATCACGTCGTTGGACAGCTGGTTGTCCAGGGTGTTGATCACCCAGTAGAGCGTGCTGCGACGCTTCCAGGCGACCATGTGGAGGTGCGTGCCCTGATAGAAGAGCATGTACTTGGTCCCCGCCACCGCCTGCGTGGTCGTCGGGTTCTCGATCGCCGGCGGGTCCAGCCAGCGCATCGCCTGGATGCCCGCGAAGCCGTACATCGGCGTCTTGATGACGGCGACGCTTGCGGCGACGCGTTTGCCGTCAGCCTTCTCGACCGCGTACGAACGGAACTCGTCGTACACGAGGCCGGGTGACCAGGCGGTCGGCGCTTCGAGACGCAGCGGGCTCTTGGCGTCCAGCGCCCGCCACGACTCCCAGTCGTACTTCTGGGCGCTCTGCAGCGTCTGCTGCGCCTGCACTTCCTCCTCGGGGACCTCGATGACGCCGTCGAACGAGGAGGCGACGAACACGGTGATGCCGTCGTCGACGCCGGATGCGCGCTCGACGATGCGCACGTCGGACGGCCACAGCATCTCGCCGATGATCTTCGCCTGCGCCTCGAGATTCTTGGGCGCGTAGACGACGGTGGCCTTGCCCGGGAATTCCGGGGCGTCGGCCATCGCCTCGGCGTCGTAGCCCTGAGCGCTGAGCTGCGACGCCGCGGCAGTCGCAAGACCGGGGATGCCGCTGCCGTTGTAGACGTCGATCCCGTACATCTTCTTCGAGATCTTGAGGCCCTTGGTGGACAGGGGCGCCTGCTTGGGGTCGGTGAATTCGCGCACGGTCTCGGCGACCTCGGCCTCGGTGGCCGTGACGTACGAGATCCCGTCGATCATCGGTGTCGCGCCCTCGAGGTGGACCTGATACACCTTGGAGGTGTCCACCTCGAACGCGAGGTTCACCAGCGGCTCGAGCTTCCTCAGCGAGTCGAGGTCGGACTTGGTCTCGCCGGTGATCGCCTTGATCAGCTTGACCACCTTGCCCCAGTCGGCGCTCCAGCGCCCGGACTGCCGCTGCAGCTCCCGGAGGTAGAGTTGCTGGCGCTGCATCCTCGTGAAGTCGCCACGCTGATCGTGACGGTAGCGCACGTAGTTCAACGATTGCTTGCCGCCGACCAGTTGGTAACCGGCCTTGAGGTTGATCGACTTGTAGTCGGCGCTCGCCGGCACGAAGTACGTGTGGTCGACGGGGATGTACACGCCGCCGAGGATGTTGACCACGTGCCAGAAGCCGGCGAAGTTGATCTCGACGAAGTGGTTGATGGGCAGGCCGGTGAGCTCCTTGAAGGTCTTCACCGCGAGCTTCGGCCCGCCGTAGGAGTAGGCCGTGTTCATCTTGTCGTAGCCGTGGTCCGGGATGTACACGCGCAGGTCGCGCGGCACCGACAGCATGGAGATGCTCTTGGTCTCGGGGTCGATGCGCACGAGCATCTGCGTATCCGAGCGCCCTGGGTCGCCGGGCACGTCGGACTTGTCCGAACCGATGAGCAGGATGTTCATCGGCTTGTCGGGCAGCGGGATCTCGAGCTCTTCC
>CAYTRM010000080.1:0-2659 GCA_964440225.1 uncultured Thermoleophilia bacterium
CGCGGCTGATGCGCGAGCCGGTGAGGGCGGCGGTGATGATGACCGGCTTCTGGGTCACGGGCTCCTCCTTCCGCCGGCCGCCGGCGGTCCCGTTCTGCCGGCGGTCCCGTTCTGCCGGCGGTCACGGACCGCCGCGGCCTCGCGTGGGCGACGCGGCCTGATTCAAGTGCGGAGGCCGTTGCCCCGATAGTACACGGTACACAGCGCAAGAGCCCGGGAGGCGGAGCCGCGCAGCGGCCGCGGAGTGGAGCGTCGATGACTTGGTGACCGAACTGGTGCACGTCGATCTGGACTTCATCCTGTTCATCTACGCGCTCGGGCTGGCCTTCCTCGCCGCCGTGCTCCTCGGCCTCTCGGATACGGTGTCGTCCCCGCTGCCGTGGCGCTGGCTGGGGCTCTCGGCTGCGCTGCTCGCCGCCGGCGCTACGGCCGACCTGTTCAGCCTCGCGCTCGGTGACAACACGGTCTTCGATGTGCTGCACGTGGTGTGCTTCGTGGCCGGCTGCCTTGCCCTGCTGGAGTTCGCGCGGCGCTCCTGGCCGGTGGCGGGTGGCGCCCGGGTCGGCCCCTGGATCATCGTCCCGCCGGCGGCGCTGGCGCTGCTGGGTCTGATCGATGGGCCGGGCGGTCTGGAGGTCACCGCGGGGCTGGCGCTGGGCGTCGGCGGCGGCCTCTGGTCGGCGGCGGCCCTCTGGCGCTTCGCCCGCCATGGCAGCCGGCACGGGAGACCGCTCGTCGTGGCGGCGGTCGCCATGGTCGGCTTTGTCGTCGTGGAGTTCGCTATCTCCCATACCGCGTCGATCCCCCCGTCCACCTGGGTCAACGAGCTGTGGTTCTTCGAGACGTTCGGCTTCCCCGCCCAGGTGCTCGGCATCGCCTTCGCCATCCCGTTCGTCCTCTCGCTCTGGTTCTACTACCGGATCCTCTTTCACGAGGAGCACCCCGGCATCGCCGACAGGCGGGGGCTGGCGCTCGATGTGACGTTGGCGGTCGCGATGCTCGTGCTGCTGGCCGCCGGCTACCACTTCACGACCGCGGCGGGTCTGAGCGCGGACTCCGCCGCCCGCAGGAGTCTCATCGAGCGCGCCCAGCTCGCCGCCGGGGGGATCAGCCCCGAGCGCGTCGACGCGCAGACCTCCACCCTCGATGATCTGGGCACCGCGGACTACGAGCGGCTGCGCGAGCAACTCGCGCTGATGACGCAGGCCAGCGAGGACATCCGCTGGTTCTACCTGATGACCCGGCGAGACGGCGAGATCGTCTTCTCCGTGGACGGCGTGCCGCGCACCGATCCAGGGCACGCCGATCCGGGCACCCCGTACGAGGAGCCTCCGGCGGGGCTGGCGGAGAGCTTCAGAGATGGAAGGGTGCTCACCGTCGGGCCCTACACCGACGAGTATGGGACCTTCGTCTCCACCTTCGTCCCCATCAGGGAGCGGTACAGCGGCCGCGTGCTCAGCGTCCTCGGCCTCGACGTCGACGCCTCGACCTGGAGCGCGGCCGTGGCCCGGCAGCGGATGGAGCCGATCATCGTGACCATGCTCCTGTCGCTGCTGCTTCTCGGCTTCTACGTGGTGCAGGAGAGGCGGCGCCTCGACACGCTCTCGTTGGCCGAGAGCGAGAGGGACCACCGGTCCGTGCTCGAGAGCATGGAGGACGTCTTCTACCGCACGGATTCGGAGGGAGCCCTGGTCATGGCCAGCCCTTCGTTCGCGACGCTGTTCGGCTATGGATCGGTGGACGACGCCATCGGTCTCGATCTGGCATCGACCTGCTACGCCGACCCGTCGCAGCGCGAGAGACTGCTGGAGCGCTTGCGGGAGGACGGGTCCGTAGCGGACTACGAGGTCGAGGTGCGCCGGCTCGACGGCAGCGTCCTTCAGGGGGCGGTCACCAGTCACTTCTACGTCGACGCGGCCGGCGCGGTGAAGGGCGTCGAGGGCATTCTCCGCGACATCACCGAGCGCAAGCGCGCCGAGGAGGCGATCACCGAGGCCGAGGAGCGCAGCAGGCTGCTGCTGCAGTCGGCCGGCGACGGCATCTTCGGCGTCGACCCGGAGGGGTACGTCACCTTCATGAACGCCGCCGCCGAGGAACTGCTCGGCTGGACGTTGGCCGAGTTGCACGGCATCAACATGCACGAGGCGGTCCACTACGCTCGCGCCGACGGCTCCGACTACCCGATCGAGGAGTGCCCACAGCACGCGGCCTACAGCGAGGGGCTCGAGAGCCTCGTCGACGACGAGGTCATGTGGCGCAAGGACGGCACCTGCTTCCCGGCAGAGTACGTCGCGCGGCCCATCATCAAGGACGGCGCCGTCACCGGAGGCATCGTGACCTTCCGCGACATCACCGAGCGGCGCGCCGCCGCGGAGGCCCTGCGGGCGAGCCGCGACCGGCTCGATCTGGTGCTTCGCTCCGCCAGCCTGGGCGCCTGGGACTGGAACGTCGTCTCCGGCGTCGCGCGCTGGGACGACACCGTCATCGCCCTGTACGGGATGGAGCCGGGCGTGCGAGAGGGGCCGTTCGAAGATTACGATGCGACCATCCATCCCGACGACCTGCCGATCGTCCAGGCCGCCCTTGCCGCTGCCCTGGATGACGGTGCGCCTTACGACGCCGAGTTCCGCGTGGTCGGCGCCGACGGCGCCGTCCGCTA
>CAYTRM010000080.1:2759-9606 GCA_964440225.1 uncultured Thermoleophilia bacterium
CGCAAGGACGGGACGATCGTGCCGGTGGAGGTCACGGCGATGTACCTCGAGTTCGGCGGCCAGGCGTACGACGTGGCGTTCGTCCGCGACATCAGCGAGCGGCGCGCGGCCGAGGAGGCGCTGCGCCGGGCCAAGGAGCAGACCGACGCCGCGAACCGCGATCTCGAGCACGCGATCACCCGGGCGAACCGGCTGGCGCTCGAGGCGGAGTCGGCCAACGCGGCCAAGAGCGAGTTCCTCGCCAACATGAGCCACGAGATCCGCACGCCGATGAACGGCGTCATCGGCATGACGTCGCTGCTCATCGACACCGATCTCGACCCCGAGCAGCGGGACTACGCGCGCACGGTCGAGGACAGCGCCGAGGCGCTGCTCGTCATCATCAACGACATCCTCGACTTCTCGAAGATCGAAGCCGGCAAGCTGGAGATGGAGACGCTCGACTTCGACCTGCGCACGACGGTCGAAGACACCTGTGACCTGCCGGCCCTGCAGGCGCAGGGCAAGGGTCTGGAGCTGACGGCGCTCGTCGAGCCCGACGTGCCGTCCGCGCTGCGCGGCGACCCCGGCCGGCTGCGGCAGGTCCTCACGAACCTCCTGGGCAACGCCGTCAAGTTCACGGAGCGCGGGGAGATCACCGTCACCGTGAGCCTGCTGGAGGAATCCGAGGCCGACGCGCGCTTGCGCTTCGCGGTGCGCGACACCGGCATCGGCATCACGCCGCAGAAGGCGGACGCGCTCTTCGAGGCGTTCACGCAGGCCGACGCGTCGACGACGCGCAAGTTCGGCGGCACCGGCCTCGGCCTGACGATCTCGAAGCGCCTGGTGGAGCTCATGGGCGGCGAGATCGGCGTCGAGAGCGCGCCGGGCGAGGGCTCGACGTTCTGGTTCACCGCGACCCTCGCGCGACAGGACCCGGGCGCGGCCGCGGTGTCCCGCGGCGTCGGGCCGAGCGACGTGAGGGGCGTGCGCATACTGGCCGTCGACGACAACGAGACGAACCGCAAGGTGATCGCCGGCATGCTCGAGTCGTGGCAGTGTCGGCACGACGAGGTGGACGGCGCGGCGGCGGCGCTCCGCGCGCTCCGCGCCGCGCAAGAGGAAGGCGACCCCTACGTCGTCGCCGTTCTCGACATGATGATGCCCGAGATGGACGGCGAGGCGCTCGGGCGCGCCATCAAGGCCGACCCGGACATCGCCGGCGTGCAACTGGTGATGATGACCTCGATGGGCAGCCGCGGCGACGCCGGCCGCCTCGAGCGGCTGGGGTTCGCCGCGTACCTCACCAAGCCGGTCAAGCAGTCGCAGCTCTTCGACTGCCTCATGGTGGTGATCGACCGGGGGTCCGGCGACGAGAGCGTCGAGGCCGCGCACATCGTCACCCGTCACAGCCTCGCCGAACGCGACAAGCGGCGAGTCCGCATCCTCCTTGCCGAGGACAACGCGATCAACCGCAAAGTCGCCTTGAAGACGCTCGAGCGGATGGGCTATGGCGCCGACGCCGTCGGCGACGGGCAGGCCGCCGTCGAGGCGCTGTCGGAGCGCCACTACGACCTGGTGCTCATGGACGTGCAGATGCCCGTCATGGACGGGATGACGGCCTCGCGGCGGGTCCGCGACGTGGGGTCTCCGGTGCTCGACCACGACGTGGCGATCATCGCCCTGACGGCGCACGCGATGGCGGAGGACCGGGCGGCGTGCCTCGCCGCGGGCATGGACGACTATCTCTCGAAGCCGATCCAGCCGGACAAGCTCGCCGCCGTCCTCGCGCGATACGCGCGCCGTGCGGAAGCGCCGGCGCCTGAGCCGGTCGTGGGGGCGGGCGAGCGGGCCGCGCGCGGCGCGCCCGCCGGACCCGCGGTCGTGTTCGACCCGGCCGTGCTGCTGGGCCTGCTCGGCGGCGACACGGAGTCGGTCGCCGAGGTCGTGCTGGAATTCCGCGGCGACGTGCCGAAGCAGGTCGCCGCCCTGCGCGAGGCGCTGGCCGCCGGCGACGCGTCAGTGGTGCGCCGCCACGCGCACACGCTCAAGGGGGCCTCGGCCAACGTCGGAGCCGAGGCGCTGCGTGCCGCAGCCTACGAGATCGAGAAGGCCGCGGCGGCCGATGACCTGGCGGCGGCCGGCGATCTTGCCGGGGACCTCGAGACGGAGCTGCAACGGTTGCGGGAGCGCCTTGCCAGGGGAGAGGAGCAGCCATGAGGGTACTGATCGCCGAAGACGATCCCACCTCCCGGCTGCTGCTCAGAAAGGTGCTCGAGAAGTGGGGGTACGAGGTCACCGTGACCGACAACGGGGCCGCCGCCTGGGAGATCCTGCGCACGGAGGAAAGCCCGAGGCTGGCGATCCTCGACTGGATGATGCCGGAGATGGACGGTGTGGAGGTGTGCCGGCGGTGCCGCGGCCTGGAGACCCATCAGCCGCCCTACATCATCCTGCTGACTGCCCTGGGCGACAAGGATCACGTGGTGACGGGGCTCGAGGCGGGGGCCGACGACTACGTCGGCAAGCCGTACGACCCCGCCGAGCTGCGCGCTCGGGTCGAGGTCGGGCGCCGGCTGGTGGAGCTGAACGCGGAGCTCATCGAGACGCAGCTCGCGCTGGAGGTGCAGGCCCGTACCGACGCGCTCACCGGCCTGCTCAACCGCGGCGCGATCGTGGAGCGGCTCGAGGACGAGCTGGAGCGTGACACCCGGGAGGGCGGGGGACTGGGGGTCGGTATGCTCGACATCGACCACTTCAAGCTCGTCAACGACACGTACGGGCACGCCGCCGGCGACGACGTCCTCTGCGCGCTGGCGCGCCGTCTGGAGTCGGTGCTCCGGCCGTACGACGCTCTCGGGCGCTTCGGCGGCGAGGAGTTCCTGATCGTCGTGCCCGGCGCCGGCCGGGCGGAGCTGGCCGAGGTGTTCGAGCGCATGCGCGACGTGGCGGCCGCGGAGCCCTTCGACGCCGCCGGCACGCTGCTGAAGGTGACGGTCAGCATCGGCGGCGCCGTCCACGGAGGCGAGTCCGCCGACGATCTCATCGCGCGCGCCGACGACGCTCTGTACGCCGCCAAGGAGCAGGGCAGGGACCGGGTCGTGCTGGCGGCGGCCCGCAGCTAGCGCAGTGGGTGCCTCATGAGATGCAGGGTCTCGGCGATCGAGGCGACGTCGAGTGTTGCTCGCCGCTGCCCGCGCTCGCGGTCGTGGATGCGCGCCACGATGGCCTCGCCGCTCAGCGGCACGAAGGCCGCGCCCAGCTCGGCGAGGATGTGCTCGCTCTCGTCCGCGGCGTCGCCGGGGAGCGGCGCGCGGAGCAGGGGCAGCTCGAGCGCCTGCGCGACCGTGAGCGACCAGAGGACCCACTCGTCTTCGAGCGTGCCGGGTCGGTAGAGGCAGAGGGCGCCGGCGCAGCGCCGCAGCCGCGCCAGGAGGCTGGCGCGGATGATGTCGCTACGCGGACCGGTGAAGGGAGTGCTGGGCACGCCTTCGTCGAGCGTCAGGCCGCCCGCGGCCGTCAGTCGCGTCGTGAGCGGGCGCACCAAGGTGACGTCGCTCGCGGCGAACGTGAGGAAGACCTTCGTTTGACGTGCTGCAGACCGGCGCACAGAAGCTCCCGCTGGCTTCGTACCACGTGTGCTATCGGCATGTTCGCGACGAAACTGCAGGAACCTGTGTGGTCTCGCGAGGCGGCCGTCGCCCTCAGCCGCCGCCGGACGGCCGCACGCCGTAGAAGCGGCGGGTCGGGGGCAGCAGCGCGACGCTCGCGATCAGCGCGCCGACGACCCCGAAGATCACCTGCAGTGGGTCGTACGGGATGATCGTGATCTCGACGAGGATCCAGATGACGAGGCCGCAGCCCACCGCGAAGGCCGCGTACCACGACCAGCGGCGCCGCAGCCAGAGGCCGGCGGCGGTGACCAGCGGGAAAACGCCTAGGACGAACAGCAGGATCAGGCCTGGGACGAGGTAGTCCGAGAAGGGTGAGCCCTCGAGGTACGAGACCGGGATCTGCATGATCGCTCCGTCCGGAGCGGCGACCAGAGAGATGCCGCCGCCAAGGCCGCCGATGCCCTGGATGAGCATGAGGATCAGTAACGCCCACGCGGAGAGCGGGCGGCGGAGCCGATCGGACGCGGGCACGGGAGCCTCCTGAGGCGAAGGGGACGCGGGCGGCGCAAGCATACCGCGCTCCAAGGGGCGCCGCGCCGGCCCGTCGAAGTAGAGGCCGGCATGCTCGAACGGTTCTGCAAGCCCGGGGTGAGCGGGATGGCGCCGGGCGGGGAATCGTGTCGGTACACGGCCCTGTGAAGGGGCCCTCGGGGAAGGAAGACGTCATGCCGTACTGCCGTGACTGCGGAAAGCAGGTCGCCGAAGGGGCGCCGTACTGTCTGTCGTGCGGCGCGGCGCAGCCCACCGGGGCGGCGGAGCCGGCGCAGCCGGCCGGGCCGCCCTCTCAGCTCCCCCCGGCGGCACAGCCGCCGCCGGCCTACGCGGCTCCCCAGCAGCCTCCAGCGCCCGGAGCGCCGGCGGGCTGGCCCTCGGCGCCCGTCGGCTCGGCGCCGCCGCCCGATGAGGTGCAGCCACCGCCGGCCGGCGCGCCGCCCGCATACGGCGCGCAGCCACAGGCGTATGCGCCTCCGGCCGGCGCATCCGCGGGAGCGGCTCCGCCGCCCGCGGCCAAGGGCGGCGGGTTGCCCGGCTGGGCGCTGGCGCTGATCATCGTCGGCGTCGTCCTGCTGGTCGCCATCCCCGTCGTCCTCGTCGTCGCGCCCTTCTTCCTCATCGGCAATGTCGTCCAGGACGTGGCGCCGATCATCAACGAGCAGATCGACCTTTCCAGGGAGGCGTCCGTCCGTGACGGCGTGACTTCCATCCAGTCCGGCATCGAGGCGTGGGCCACGGACCACAAGGGCAGGTACCCCGCCGCCGTCCGGGTCAGCGCGGCGGGGCTGGTGACGCCGGACGGGCTCGGCTACGTCGACCCCTGGCCCTCGAACCCCTACGCGGGCGGGGCGATGAGCCAGGGCTCCGGCGCCGGCCAGTTCCTGTACGTTCGAGGGCCGAGGGGCGCCTCGTACACCCTCACGGGATACGGTCCCGACGGGACGGTCCTGATCACCGTGCCGTAGCAGGTTCGGCACTCCGCCTTTAGGTGGCGCGAGCGCTCCATACTCGCTACAGTGTCTCCACACAGTCGATTCGTGCCCCCGGAATCCACGAGAAGGAGACCTATGGAGATCGCCCACGCCCATCCCGGCAGGCGAGTCGCGCTCGCCCTCGCCCTCGTGACGCTCGTGGCGCTCGCGCTGCTGGTCGCCTTCGGGGCGGTCCCGCAGCCGGCGTCCGCGTTGATCGGGTATCAGCACGGCGGCACCTCGTGCGGCAGTTGCCACACCGGATCGTCGTACGGCGATCCCGTGCTCGACGCCAGTTGCACCACGTGCCACACGGGCGGGTTCACCACTCCCGCCGGCAGCGGCTTCACCTGCGCCAGCGCGTCCGGCTGTCACAGCCCGGATCAGGACATGACGACGGTCCAGACGGCCGCGGGCTGCTCCACCGGCGCGGCCGGCGCGGCGTGCCACAACGGCCCCGCTCACGTCGGCTCCACCGTCAAGACGTGCACGTCGTGTCACGGCGTGGTCGCCTCGGCGACGGCTCCCGGGCAGAGCAACCACCACGTCGCGAGCCCGAAGATCACGGCGCTGCTGACGATCAAGGTCGCGACGAGCGTCAAGGTCAGGAAGACCATCAAGGCCACGGGCCTGGCGCGCGCCGTCACCCCGACGTACAAGGTCAAGGTGCTCATCCAGAAGAAGAACTCGCGCGGCAAGTGGGTCAAGATCACGACCAAGTCGGCCGCTCCGAAGGCGACGACTTCCGCCTGGTCGGTCTCGTACAAGCCGCTCAAGAAGGGCAGTTACCGCATGCAGGCCAGCGTGCCCGCGGCGACCGGCGCCGTCGGCAGTGTCGCTGCCGCCAAGAGCGTGTACAAGAACTTCAGGGTGAAGTAAGACTCGCGCGGAGAGAGCCGGGCGGCCCGCGCGGCCGGCCGGCGCCCAGGAAGACGCCGAGGGGCGGGCCGTCCGGCCCGCCCCTCGGCGTCTCTGCGTCCGGGCGCTCGCGCGAGTCCCCGCCGGCTTCGCGAGGCGACGCTACCGCTACACGTCCACCTCGTCCGGCGCCTCGCGCGGGTCGGCGAACCACTCGGACTCGCTCATGCCGCCCTCGGCGATGACGTCCAGCGGCATCTTCACGTACGTGCCGGTGGCTGTGACGGCGGCGCTGCCGTCGGCGAGCAGGATCTCGCCGGCGCCCTCGAAGAGGCGGCTCGTGTCGCGCGTGATGCGCGCGACGCAGCGGATCTCCTCGTCCAGCGGCACCGGCTTGCGGTAGCGGACGCTGAACGCGGCGGTGACGCCCCACTCCTCGGGGTGGAGGAGGAGGATCGCGCGGCCGATCGTCTCGTCCAGGATCGCCGAGCTGATGCCGCCGTGCAGACGGCCGGGGTAGCTCTGGTGCTCGTCGCGCGGCGTGAAGACGCCGAGGAGCTCAGGCCCGGCGGCTATGCCGCCGGGCGGCGCCTCGGCGGCCGCGAGCTCGTAGAAGCGCGCGTGCAGGCCCAGGGGGTTCTGGGCGCCGCAGACGAGGCACATGCGGCTGATGTTCTGGGTGGTCTCGATCCTGCGTGGCGAGCGGGACGTCGGGGCTCCCTGGTCGGTGGGTCCTGGCCGGCGGACACATGATACGCGAGAGTTCGGGTATTGACGCGACCTCGCGGCGGTACGAGCATGTTCGGCGAGGCACGAGAGAGACGAATGGGGGGCGTCGATCGCTCGGGGCCGGGCCGAGCGGTCCGGGCC
>CAYTRM010000081.1:0-9576 GCA_964440225.1 uncultured Thermoleophilia bacterium
AGCGCCGCCCTTGCACGGCGGAGGTCAGGGGTTCGAGCCCCCTGCGGTCCACCAGCGCGCGGACGTGTCCCGGACGATCGCCTCATCGCAGGTGCCGGTCTCGACCGACACCACGCCGCCTCTGATCACCCCGTAGCGGTAGTGGCGTGGGTGGTCGCGCGAGGTGAGGCCGTAGCTGCCCGGGTCGATGAGGTGCAGGCCGGCGGCGCGGAAGTCGGCCTCGGTCCAGTGGCGGAAGACGCCTGGTGTGGTGTGGCCGGCGATCTGCTCGACTCCGTCGAGCAGGCGCTCCGGCCCCACGTCGGTGTCGTCCACGCGTAGCCACATCGGCGAGTGTCCGTCGAGCGTGCGCGGCTCCGGCTGCGTCATCCCCAGCGAGAGCTGGCGTTCCAGGTCGCGGCGGAACTCCTCGTTGATCAGTCGCGCCAGGCCGGCGCGGTCGTGCCCGACGGCCGCGAAGTCGGCGGCGAACGCGCTGGAGAGGCCGGCATGGCTGATCAGCACGCCGTCCACGTGCGTCACAAGATTCAGGGCCCCGCTGGTGAACCGCTGCAGGAGTGTCTGGCGGTAGTCCGCGCTGGTCGGCGACTGCTCGCCTATGAAGTACCCGAGCATGGTCGCGTGGTCGTGGTCGCCGAGCAGCATCTCGGCGTCGAGCTCGTCGAGCCGCCTCAGGCACGCGCCCGGCTGCCCGCCGCGGTCGAGCAGGTCGCCGGCGAACACCAGATGGTCCACCCCCGCGCGGAAGCGCGAACGTCGCAGCGCGTTGTCGAGGAACTCGGGAAACGCGTGTACGTCCGAGACGACCAGCGTGAACGGTGTCGCCGGCTGCCGAGCGTCATCCCGCGCTGCCTCATGCCTGGCCATGGTCATCATGTGCCCCGAGTAGGCCGGTCGGCTGCTCGCCGTCGACGCTCCGCGCCCCAGGGGCGCCTCCTACACCACGCGGTCGTCCTCGTCGACCGGCTGTCGCAGCCACGCTTCCAGCTGCACGAACAGCGGCCAGCGGCCGAAGGCCAGCCAGGCGATCAGGACTGCCTGGCCGACGAAGGGCACGAACACCAGCAGGGCGGCCCACGGGGGGTAGCCGACCCGGGACAGGATGCGGTAGAAGCAGTAGGCCATGAACGCGTAGAACAGGAGCCCACTGAGAACGACCGGGCTCATGGGTCCCCCTTTCTCAGGATCGTGCTGGTCTGAAGACAATGTACCCGTGTACCTGGCCGTCAACGGTACTCATCGGTAAGCTGGTGAGTGCGCATGCACGGCGGAGGTCAGGCGTTCGAGCCTCCTGCAGTCCACGAGACCGTTCCGCGCTCGTGTGTGCGCTCGTGTGCGGGCGCCGTGGTGCCCCCTGGAGACGGAGGAGTCGTGGGACACGCAGCGGGCCTGGGGCGCGCTCATCAGGATCTGGCGAAGCGACTGCAGCGCGGATCTGTCGCCATGGTCGAGCCGCGGGATCCCGCGGCGAAGCGGGCCTGGCGGGAGATCATGGAGATCCTCTTCTCTCCCGACGACGCCGCCCTGGCCGCCCGCCTGCCGGTCGTCCCCACCACCCTCGCCGACCTTGCCCGGCGCACCGGCGCGAGCGAGGCTGAACTCCGCGCCCGGCTCGAGGCGATGGCCGGCAAGGGCCTCGTGCTCGACCTGCACGACTCCCGGACCGGCGCGACGACGTACATGCTCGCGCCTCCCGTGGTGGGCTTCTTCGAGCTCTCCATGATGCGCCTGAGCGACGGTCTGCCGAAGGAGCGACTGGCCCGGGCCTACGAGGCGTACATGACCT
This sequence comes from uncultured Thermoleophilia bacterium, assembly GCA_964440225.1. GTDB lineage: Bacteria > Actinomycetota > Thermoleophilia > UBA2241 > UBA2241 > CAIXSE01. Next base: position 1,787 of record CAYTRM010000081.1, read on the forward strand.
GCGACGACACGTTCGACGCGGAGGTCTCCGCGGTCCCCACGCGCGTCAGCCGCACCCTCGTGCAGGAGACCGCCCTCTATGACGACCTCGCCTCGGAGGTCCTCGACTGGGATCGAGCCACGTCCTATGTGGAGCAGGCCGACTATCTGGCCGTCACCAACTGCTTCTGCCGCCACGTGGCGACCCACCTCGGCACGGCCTGCGACTACCTCCTGGAGACGTGCTTGAGCCTCGGCACGGCGGCCCGCTACCTCGTCCGGCACGGCCACGCCAGGCCGATCGGCAGGGAAGAGGGGCGCGAGCTCCTCGAGGCCGCCCGGGAGCACGGCCTGGTGCAGATCGGGGACAACGTGAAGCGGGAGCTGAGCTACATCTGCAGCTGCTGCGCCTGCTGCTGCGTCGAGCTCCGCGCGGCGCAGAAGGGCATGCCGGTGACGCAGCCGAGCGCCTTCCAGCCCGCGGTCGACGACCGCCGGTGCACGGCCTGCGGCACCTGCCTGCGGGCGTGTCCCGTCCAGGCCATCTCGATCGTCCCCCAGGCGGCCCGGCGGGACGGCGCGGATGCGGCTGCGGCCGCGCCGCCGCTGACCGGCGCCGACGCGGCCACGGCGCCGCTGACCTGCGCGGACGCGGCCACCGCGCCGCTCACCTGCGCCGTCGACCTCGGCGCCTGCCTCGGCTGCGGCGTCTGCGTCGGTGCGTGCTCCCAGGACGCACTGACGATGGTGCGCCGCCCGCAGCCGCCCCACGTCCCGCTCAACGCCGTGGAGCACCTCACCCGGCGGATGCTCGAGCGAGGGAGGCTGGCGGACTTGCTCGTGGACGGCGCGGCGGGGCGAGGACCGGCGTTCGCCAACGCCGTCCTGGGGGCCATCCTCTCGCTGCCGCCGGCGCAGAAGCTGCTCGCGAGCGAGCAGGTGCAGTCGCGCTTCGTCGCGTTCGCCCTCGCCCGGTATCAGCCGCCCGCCGGGTGATGGCGCGAGGCGGCGTCTACGCAGCTCGGTCGATGAGCGACTCCCGGAGGGCTTGCTGCGTCGCCTCGTCGATGCGGAGCCCATCCGAGAAGTAGCCCTCGATCGACCCGAACCGCTTCGTCATCTCGTCGAGCGCGGTCCGCAGGTAGGCCTCGTCCACGCCGAACACCGGGTCGAGCAGGCGAGGGTCGCCGCCGGCCGCGCGGAAGTGCTCGTAGACCGTCTTCAGCGCGGGCAGCAGGTCTCTGTTCGACAGCAGGTAGTCGTGGAAGACGTCCTCCGTCGAGACCCCGAGGAACAGCAGGGTCGAGGCGGCCGCCCAGCCCGTGCGGTCCTTGCCGGTCGTGCAGTGAAAGAGCGCCGGCCGGCGCGCATCCCGCGCGACGGTCTCGAAGAACGTCCGGTACGCCGACAGGGCGCTCGGCAGGCTGACGGTCTCGCGGTACCCGGTCTCGAAGAGCTTGGTGGCCTTGCCGTCTCCCAGCATCTCCTGGGCGGCAGCGGGATCGCCGAGGGCCTTGAACAGCGTTGCGGGAGCGGCGCCCGTCTCGTCGGCCAGCACGTCGCAGACGACCCGCTCCGCGCCCGGGGGCAGGACGTCGGGCTCGGCCTCGCGCTCCGCCTTGGTGCGCAGATCGAACACGGTACGGATGCCGAGCCTCGCCATCGCGGCCAGGTCGTCGCCGTGCAGATGGCCGAGCTCGACGGAGCGGTAGAGCTGCCCCATCGTCACGCGGCCGCCGCCGGCCACCTTGTACCCGCCGATGTCGCGGAGGTTCGGGACCGAAGGGATGTCGATCCTCCGTCCCGGCTCGCTCCTGGTCGTCTCGCTGCTCATCGTGTCCTCCGCGGATCGCGTTGTTCACCCTGTCCATCGTCGAACAGCCGCCCGGGCGTGGCCAGGTCGCTCGAGGGGACCGCCTCGACCCGGTCGGCGATGGCGTAGCGCCGATCGCCCGGGTAGACGACGGCGACGCGCTGGAGCTCGAGGTCCTCAAGCGCGATCCTGATCGACGGGGTCATCCGGGGAGCGTCGGCGCGCTTGCACTCAATGCCCAGGAGTCGCTCACCGCGGCGCAGGACGAGGTCGATCTCGGCTCCCTGGTAGGAGGCCCAGAAGTAGGCGTCGTCGTGGGGCTCTGTCGCCAGGATCTGCTCGATGACGAAACCCTCCCAGGACGCTCCCACCTTGGGATGGGTGAGCAGTTCCCGCTCCGTGCCGATGCCGAGGAGCCGGTGCAGGAGCCCGCTGTCGCGCACGTACACCTTGGGCGCTTTGACCTGCCGCTTGCGCAGGTCGGCGTGCCACGGCTGGAGTTGACGGACCATGTACGCATCCGTGAGCAGGTCGAGGTAGTGACGCACGGCCTTCGTGCCCAGGCCGAGCGCCGACGCAGCGTCCGCGGCGCTCCAGGTCTGAGCATGGTAGTGGGCGAGGATGGTCCAGAAGCGGCTCAGTGCCACGGCCGGCACGCGGACGCCCCACTGTGGCAGGTCGCGCTCGAGGACGTGCTGGATGAGCTCCCCCCGCCACGCCGTGCTGTCGGGTTCGTCTCGGCTGAGGTAGGACCGGGGGAGGCCTCCACGGCGCCACAGCGTGTCTGCCGCATCGGCGCCGGTCTCGTCGAGAGTGAACCCTCCCATCACGACGCGCTCCGCTCGTCCGGCCAGGCTCTCGGACGTTTGGCGCAGCAGCTCGCCGGACGCGCTGCCGAGCAGCAGGAAGCGCGCGGGGGAGGGAGACCTGTCCGCCAGAACCCTGAGCGCGGGGAACAGGTCGGGGCGGCGCTGCACCTCGTCGACGACGACGAGGCCCTCGAGCGGCTTCAGCGCGGTCATCGGCTCATCCAGGCGGGCCAGACTCGCGGGGTCTTCGAGGTCGAAGTAGTTGACGGAGTCGGGGGCGACGAGCAGGCGCGCCAGCGTGGTCTTGCCGCACTGGCGGGGCCCCGTCAGGACCACCACGGGGCTGCGGTCGAGTGCTGTCTGGATGGACGAGAGTAGGCGGGGGCGCGGGATCATGGAGGTAGCTTACCATGAAAATCGGTCTATGGACGACCGATTTTCATGGTGTTCACTGCCTGTCGGGCCGGACTCCTCGAACGCCCTCGTCCTGAGGAGACTGTCCCTCAGGACTGTCCCTCGGGACATTGAACGGCGCGCACCGGCCGCGGAGAATGAAGCCGGGAACAGGCGCAGCGGGCGCCGAGGCAAAGGGAGGAACCATGAAGAAGAGATCGATCGTGATCGTGGCGCTGCTCACGGTCCTGCTCGTGCTGGCGTTCGCGGGCACCGCGTCGGCCTGGTCGCACACCCGCGGCGCCGCGCCGATCCTCAGTGAGGTGACGGGCCCGAACGGCGGGCCTTACTGGTACACCTACGACGTCTACTGGGACACCTCCGGCGCCAAGCCTCTCTACGTCGTAGGTGAGACCGAGGGCAGCACCTACAGCCAGAAGATCACACACGCCGATCTCGTCGCGGGGCACATGGCCCTGAACCTGCCCGCCGGCCATCAGTACGCCGTGTACCTGAAGACCAGGAAGGGCGTGCAGTCCAACATCATCTACATCACCGCGCCTCCGGCGCCCCCGATCTGAGACCTCCACAGGTCGAGCGGAGAGCGGACGCGAGGCCCCGCCCGGGATCCGGGCGGGGCCTCGCTTTCCGTCGCGCCTCCCTGCGGTCAGCGAGGTCCGTGCCGGCGACAGGGTCCAGGTGACCCTGGCGGAGCCGCTCGCCAAGCACGACCGGGTCGCGACGGCGGCTGACGTCGAAGTCTACTGACAAGAGCTTACGGCTGTCACTGATCGTCACGAACGGCCGGCCGGGCGTGGTCAGGTCGCTCGAGGCTCCACACGAGCGACCCGCCGCACCGCCGGCCGGCTGGCCTGCTTTGCCGCCGGGGTCGCGCTCCAGCGCCGGCTGCGCGACTCGCAGCGCGCCTCGCACCTGCTGTTCCGGTTCCTGATCCCGACCCAGGGCGTCATCCTCGGCTTGGGAAGGCACTACGCGGGGCCCGAGTCGCTCTAGCGCCGGGCGGCGGGCCTGCGGCAGATGGTGCGCAGCTGGCTCCTCAACCCGCCGGTGATCGCCGGCGCGGCCGCCGTCGCGCTGCGGCTGCTCGGCGTCGACATCGCCGCGGTCGTCTCGCCCTACGGACCCGCCGTGGGCTCCTGTTCGGATTCGTCGGGTTCCTGCAGGTGGGCCTCGCCGTCTCCACGCCCGTGATCATCGCCGGGTTTCTGCTCTGGCAGCTCGCGGCGGGCTGACGACGGACCGCCGGCGGCTCAGGCGCCCGCGTCCGCGGCGGCGCCGATCTCGTCCACGAGCGCCAGGATCTCCGCGTTCTCGGGGATGTCCTTCATGTCGTGCCCGTAGTGCACGAAGCGCGCGACCCCGGCCTTGTCGATGAGCACCTGGGCCGGCATCCGCCCCAGCTTGAACAGCTTCACCTCCTGCCCGTAGAGCTTGAGCACGCTGGAGGTGGGGTCGGGCAGGCCGACGAACGGCAGTGATTCCTTGCGCCAGTAGTCGGCGAACGCGCGGGCGTCCTCGGGGCCGGCCACCACGACCTCGACGTCGCGGGCCGTGAACTCGGTGTAGTCATGGCGCAACTGCGCCATATGCCGTTGGCAATACCGTCAGCGGAAGGTGCGGTTGAAGACCAGCAGGACGTGCTTGCGGCCACGGAAGTCCGACAGGCTGACCGGCGTGCCCGAGAAGTCGGGCAGGCTGAAGTCGGGTGCGACCTGGTCCAGGGACACGCGAGGCATCTCGATCTCCTTTCGACGCGAGGGAGCGGCGGCGTGGGCGGTCACCGCCATCGTAACAGGGCGGCCGCCGGCGCAGAGGCGCACGCCCTCGGGTCTATGATGTCGACATGGCCCAGGATGACCAGAAGCGCGCGGGCGCGCGCGCGAGCGGCGCGGCCGCGGAGCGGCGCCGGTTCGAGGCCGGGATGCGCGACGCCGGGCGGCTGCTCGCCGCGGGTGACGCGCCCGCCGCGGCCGAGTTGCTGCGCGGCATCGTCTCCCGGGGCGTCCTGCCGCCCGGCCCCGAGGCCGACGCGCGCTACCTGCTCGGCCGCGCTCTGGGCGCCGGCGGCGACCGCGACGGCATGATCCGCGAGTGGCGCCTGGTGACGGGTCTTGACGCCGCCGCCACGCCGCGCCGGCCGCTCATGGCTGAGGATGAGTTCGAGTCGGTGGCGGAGGCGGCTCTGGGCGAGCTCCCGAAGGAGCTGCTCGACCAGCTTCGCAACGTGGCGATACTCGTCGCCGACCGTCCCTTGGCGGAGATGGTGGCCGGCGGCATCGACCCTCGGATCCTCGGTCTCTACCACGGCGTGCCGATGACGCAGCGCTCGACGAGCTTCGGGGCGCCGTACGCGGACACGATCTACCTCTTCCGCGCCAATCTGGAGCGTGTCTGCGCTACGCGCCCCGTCCTGGCCGAGCACATCCGGGTGACGGTGCTCCACGAGACGGCGCACTTCTTCGGCTACACGGAGCGGGAGCTCCGGAACATGGGGCTGGCCTGAGGCTTCATCCGCTGAGGTCTCTCAGTTTCTGCAGGTACTCCTCGCGATCGATCTCGCCTGCGGCGTAGCGCCGCCTTACGAGTTCCGCGGCCTCGGGTGTCTCGCGCTCGCGCGGGGGTATCCGGTGATCGTTGCCTGTGGGATTGCCACCCGCCCCGCCTCCGGACAGCGCGCGAACGACGAACGCGATGCCGACGATCACCGCGGCGAGAAAGGCGATCGAGAACAGGAGCAGGATCCAGTCGCCGCCGCCCCACATGCCGTTGCCCCAGTCCATCATGACCATTCCTCCGTTCTGAGCTCGCCGCTCATCGGCCGTACCAGTCTCCGTACCAGCCCTCCATCAGCTCGATCTCCCGGCTCTGCGCGCGCCGCATCGAGTCGGCGAGCTCGCGCAGTTCCGGGCTTCCTCCGCCGTTGATCACCATGCTGGTCATCATCACGGCCATCTCGTGATGGGGGATCATCTGCTCGATGAACTCCTTGTCGAAGTCCGGGGCACTGGCACTCTCCAATGCACGCATGTCGGTCGTCCCGCGCATCATGCCCATGCCCATTCCCATTCTCCCGCCGGTTTCGGGCTCGCCGCCGTACCATTGGCGGTACCAGTCCTCCATCTGAGCGATCTCGGCGGTCTGTGATCGGCGGATGTCCGCGGCGAGCTGCCTGATCTCGGGTCGCTCGGACCGTTCGAGCGCGAGCTCGGCCATCGCGATGGCGTCGTCGTGGTGCGGGATCATCTGCACGATGAACATCTCATCCATGCCGCTGCCGCCCATGCCACCCACGCCGCCCATGCCACCCATGCCGCCCACGCCACCCATGCCGCCGATGCGGCCCATGCCGCTCGATGCGCCACCTGCGCCGCCAAACAGGAACACGACGCCGAGCCCGACGACGCCGATGAGAATCAGGGAGACCCCGACCGTCACTAGGTTGCTGGAGCTCTTCATCGAGAGGCCTCCTCGGCGTCGTCGTGGCAGCCCTTCACTGGGTCATGCGTGCCTTCATACAGGTTGTTCCCGCGCCTTGTGAAGGTGATGTGAAGGAGGCGAGGCTGCTGCTCCATGCTCACCGGTCCAGGCACGCCGCCCGCCGTCGAGGGAGCACCCGCCGGCTACCGGCGCCGACAGTCGCGTCGAGCGCCTCCATGCCCTTGCTGTCCTCGAAGAGATCACGGCTCAGCCTTGCGTGCGTAGCAGCGGCGCGGTGCGCCTCATCTTGAAGGGGAGGGTTGGGCCGCAGAGGGCAACCCGGCGCTGCGTGTAGACTGCGCGGTGAACGGCGCCGCCGGGGGATGAACTCCCTCAGCAAGGGCGCGAACGCGGCCAGGCTGGTCAGGAGCGGATGCGGGTATGCGAGACGATCACGTCGACGAGAGCTTCCTGCTGCGGGTGCTGCGGGATCGGAGCGCCCCCAGGCGGCCGCCCGCGCGGCCGCGTGCGCACGGCAGCGCGGGCGCATGACCGCCGGCGTCGACGGCGGCCGGGCCGAAGGGTCTGCGGCCGGCGCGGAGCACGGCCGGCCGGACGAGTCGTCGGCCGCCGCCCGCCTCGGCTTCTGGATCGCCATCGCCGTGAGCGGCCTCACCGTGGTGAGCTTCGGCCTGGCCATGACCGCGCTCCCCGACCGGGTGCCGTACCCGTTCACCGACCCCGTGATCGCCGAACAGTGGCCGGGGGACTACCTGTGGCTGTATCCGGCTATGGTGCTCATGCTGGCGTTCGTTGCTCTGGCGGCGGCGGTGCACGTGTGGGCGCCCGCGTCGCGCAAGGTCTTCAGCCTCGTCGCGCTGTGCCTCGCCACTATCGCCGCCGCCGTGCTGCTCGGCGACTACTTCGTGCAGGCGACGGTGATCCAGCCGAGCCTGGAGAAGGGCCAGCTAGACGGGTGGGCGATGCTCACGATGTACAACCCCAACGGCGTCTTCATCGCGCTCGAGGAGGCCGGCTACCTGCTCATGAGCCTGGCCCTCGCGTGCCTCGTGCCTGTGTACGCCGGCGGCGGGAGGGTCGAGCGCGCCATCCGCTGGCTGTTCGGGGCGAGCTTCGTCGCGGTCGTCCTCGCCCTCATCGCCGTCTCGGCCGTTCGCGGCATCGACCGCGGCGACACCTTCGAGATCGCCGTCATCTCCATCGTCTGGCTCACGCTCATCGCCGCGGGGCCGCTGCTGGCCGCGGCGTTCCGTCGGTCGGCCGCCGCTACCCTGGGGGAGGGGGCAGCCGGGTCGTGACCGGCGCCATCGCTGAGAAGCTGCGCATCCCGGCTGGTGG
>CAYTRM010000082.1:0-9567 GCA_964440225.1 uncultured Thermoleophilia bacterium
AAGGACGGCTGGGAGCAGACCTTCACCGGTGAGATCGTCGGGCTCGTCGGCGGCGGTCTCTTCGTCCGCTTCGGCGACGTCCACGAGGGGTTCCTCTCGTCCCGCCGCCTTGGTGGGGAGCGCTTCGAGACCAGCGAGCACGAGACCGCGCTGGTCGGCGAGGCGACGGGGAGGCGTTACCGCCTGGGCGACGCCGTCGAGGTGAAGGTCGAGCGCGTCGACCGGCTCTCCGGCAAGGTCGACCTGGCGCCGGCGCATCCGGTGGACGCCCGGCCGCGCACCGTTCCCGGGCGGCCGCCGGCGCGGCGCGCCTCCGGCGGCCGACCCCCGCGGCGCCGCGCACCCGGCCGCGACCAGCACAGACCCGGCCGCTGACGCGCCCGGCCGCCCGGCCGAGGCGCCGGTGGCCCGGCGGTCGCCTCCGGCCTCCGGGCCGTCCGTCCCTGCGGGCGCCCTCGCCGGTCCCGGGCCGCTCCGCCGCCGAGGATGCGGTACTCTAGGGTCATGGCACGAGAGACGGGCATCAAACGCGTCGCGGAGAACCGCAAGGCGCGCCACGACTACTTCATCGACGACACCTTTGAGGCGGGCATCGCCTTGGTCGGCACCGAGGTCAAGTCGCTGCGCGAGGGGCGCATCAACCTGCGCGACAGTTACGTCGAGGTCAGGGGCAGCAACCATGCGCCGGAGCTGTACCTCATCGGCGCCCACATCAGCCCCTACGACCAGGGCAACATCTGGAACCACGACCCCCTGCGCCCGCGCCGGCTCCTGATGCACAGGCACGAGATCGAGCGCATCGCCGGCCGCGTCCACGAGCGCGGGCTCACGGTCGTCCCGACCAAGGTCTACTTCAAGAACGGGCGCGCCAAAATAGAGATCGGCCTGGCGCGCGGCAAGAAGCTCTTCGACAAGCGCCACGACATGGCCGAGAAGGACGCCCGGCGTGACGTGGAGCGTGCGCTGCGCGGTCGCGGGGAAGACAGGCGGTAGGACCGGTGCCTGCGGCGCCGGCGGGCCGACGATGACGGAGGTGCCGATGGACACGCTCGACCGCACGCAGATCGACGCGGCGCTCGGAGAGCTGAGCGGCTGGGACTTCGACGGCGAGGCGCTCACACGGACGTTCCGCTTCGCCGACTTCGTGCACGCAGTCGGCTTCGTCGAGCACCTCGCCGAGCTGGCCGAGGAGCGGCGGCACCACCCGGACATCGACATCCGCTACAACAAGGTGACGCTGCACCTGGTCAGCCACGACGCCGGCGGCGTGACCACGCGCGACGTCGAGCTGGCGGAAGCGATCGAGCACCTCGTGTGAGGGCGGCGCGCGGCCCGGCAGGGCTCCGCGCGCGCCGCTCTCCTCGGTTGCGGCCGCGGCCGCCTACGGCCGCGCGCCCGCCGTGCTACAATCCGCACCCGTGCCCTCGTAGCTCAGGGGATTAGAGCGCGCGCCTCCGGAGCGCGAGGTCGAAGGTTCGAATCCTTCCGGGGGCACCACAGTAGCAATGTTCGAACCCTCGGCCTCGATTCTCTCGAGGTCGATTCCGTTTCTGGGCATCGTCCCAGCCACAGGTTTCCCAGGCGGCGTCGCCGTGTGGAAGGAAGTCCATGAGTGTGGCGGATGCGCCATCCGCTAAGGGCAGAGACGGCCGGGGCGCCTCTTGGAGAAGAGCGAGATCGGCGCCGGTGCCGGCCAGCCAGTCTCTGACATCCAGGTGATTCACGTTCCAGCTGACGAGCCGTATCACGGGACCTGCACGAGGCCGAGGAGTCGCTGCACAAGGACCGCCAGCGATGCCGCAACGACGGCCGGGTCGTCCCGTCCGGCTGCAGCTCGACCGGCGAGGGCGCACCCGCGTGCCGACTCGTGCGAGAATTCGGCGTTCAGGATGATCAGACCCTGTTCGACGGTGGTCGCGATCGCTGCTGCGACCGTCGCATCAGGCACCTCCAGCTCGGCCGATCGGGCTCGTCGCAGGACGCGCGCAGTGGCGTCGAGGTCTTCTCCGCGCAAGAGGCGCAGCATGTCGAGCGAATCTTTGGCGATGTAGTCGTTGCGTCGCGGATCATCGAGTCCCCTCACCACTGACCGCTTCAGGGACCAGCAGATCGAGGTCGATGTTCACGGTTCTCTCATCGACCAGTTGCTCGCTCACCCACGAACCGACAACAGGTCCGCCCGTTCCCGTCTTCGGCCAGAAGCCGGCGGCGCGGAGCGCCTCATTCAGCAGCGGGTCGCCGCCCAGGAGCGCTGGGTCGAGGGCGCGGTCCGCGTCGGTGGTGTGGGGAGTGGTCGCGAGATCGCCTTCGCCCACCCGCAGGTACACCGCGTGAGCCCCAACCAGGATCGCCGCTTGGCGCTGCCGGCCAAGAGCTTCGAGCCCGTCGAGCAGGACTCGCCGCGCGCGGCGATGTAGAGCGGATCGGGAGCGGGTCTCTCAGGCATGGAGTCGCCAAGACTCCTCGTTGGCCGTCATCCATTCGAGCAGCCCATCGCCCTCGGCCGGCATGCGGTCCGGGCCGGTGAGGCAGTCGGCCGCGACTTGCGAAAGCGCGGCGTAGACCGTCTCGCCCTGGCTCCAGGTGCGCTCGAACACGACTGGGTCAAGAGGCTCGCAGAGGTAGACGTTGCCCGTGCTCGTCGCCCTCACGAGCCCGGTCTTCTCGGCGACGCCGATGGGGGCATCGACGTAGCACATGAGGAGCGACGGCGGCGCGATGGGTGCGCGTTCGGCTGCAGCGAAGGATCCGGTCACGGCATAGCGGCCGCCCGGCGTTCGGGACGCCCAGCCGGCGAGATCCCTGAGGAAGGCGGGGACTCCCTGCGGCGCCAGGAACAGCCGCGCGGCGTTCGACTCGAGCAAGCGGTAGTCGGCGCTCCAGCGACGAATGAGATCGGCCCAGAGCACGCGCGTTATCGGCTGGACTGGTCCCCGCCCCTCGCGCTCGACGAGCGCGTCTCGCTCCAGAAGCCCGATGATCTTTGAGACGTAGCCCGGGGTCACGTCAGCGCGAGCCGCAACGGAGCGAGATGTCGCCGGCTCGCGGTAGTCACAGAGCGCCCGAACGACTCGCGCGGCCTTTCCTCCACGGAGGGATCGCACAGGCTCATCCTTGGGTGCGGGGTCCTTGTCGGCGCCTTGTCGACGAACGAAGACGCTGGGTCGCTCGATGCGCACCAAGATGTTCCCCGTCATGTCGATGTAGTTCACGCCGGCTTGCTCCAGGAGGGCGCGCGCCCTCGGGCTCAGGAACTGCGAGACCAACAAGTATGAGGAGTCGGAGGGCACCGGCCGCAGCGCGCGCAGCCAACTGCTGACATCGCGCGGGAAGGTGCGCCTTTTGGCCTCGACCATCTGCAGTGCTTTGCTCCCGTCGGGAGCTGTCACACTGAGGATCGCGTCGGGCTGAAGAATGCCGGGGCCGCGGACGGGTTCGTCGAAGCGACGCACCGCCCACCCCTGGCCGAGGCTGTCTGCGAGGAGCCGCTCCGCCTGGGCAATGAGATCAGATTCGGCAGGCATGATGTTTCCTGAATCATTGATGTTTCCTGAGACAGGAAACATGGTAGTCCTGGGAAACATTCCCGTCAAGGCGTTGACTTCAGGCGCGGTCCAATGGCCTCGAAGCATCATGGACTTGGGCGCGTTCGAGGGCCTTGCTCCCAGCTCGAACTCCACGGCTTCCTGGCACGACTGGCGCACATCATGATGATGATGGTGATGATCGAAGTCGGCCGCGACGCCAAGAGGCGCCGACAAGTTGCCGGCGAGCAGAGCGAACTGCGAACTGCACAACCTCCAGCAGTTGGCCGGCGCAGAAGGCGCCGGCTGCGAGATGAGTGCTCACGATATCCACCGAGTTCGCTCAGGCAGTGCCAGGCTTCAGTTCCGCGCTCCTGTTCGAGGGTATGGGGTTGAATCACGGCGCCCCGCTTCTGTGGACCCTGCCTGCCGCAAGGCCGCAAGTCGAGCCCGCCGGGCCTCAGCGTCCGTGCGCGCCGAGTTCGAGGCCGAGGGCGCTCCGCTCGAGCCGGTCGTCCACGCACACCCGGCGCCGAAGGCCGCGACTGACGAGCAGGTGGCGCGCGCGTTCGTCGAGGCCAAGACGCTCGCCGGCGTCTTCGCGCGTCTCGGCGTCGACGCACGCCCGGCGCTCGCCTGGCGATGCACGCACGTCGCGCAGGCACTGACCACCGCTATCCACGAAACCCTCGGAGAGGGTGGAGTAGCCTCCGTCAAAGACCGGCGAATCCGCGCCCGTCACGACCGCTGGCGGCGACACAGCCGAGCTGCCTCCCGGTGTCAGCCTAGTAGCGCGTCCGCAAATCGGATAAACTAGGCACGACCGCCGAGCAGCCGCTGCCCTCCTCCTGCCGGCGCGTCTCGAGCGGATTTCGCTGTGTCATGTGCACCAGGCTGGTGTCCTGGGCGGCCGGCATCAGCCCTCGAGAATCGCATCGCAGCGGCGAATTGTGCTCCTCTTGCCGGCGACGGTCGGGGCGTTGCCGGCACTCGCATTCGCTCCCCGGGCGGCTTCTGCCACGCCGCCGACAGCGACTCGGTATCCCATCGAGGGATGGGACTGCCGGGCTCTTGAGAATCGAGGAGCGCCTATGCAGCGTCACGACTTCGCGACCGCGCGCGCACCGGTACGGACCGCACTGCTGCTCGCCGCCGGCCTGGGTTGCCGGCTGGGGTCGCTGACTGAGGCGCTGCCGAAGTGCCTCGTCCCCGTGAACGGGGTGCCGATCCTCGAGCGCCTGGTGCGCGCCCTCGACGCTCACCGCTTCGAGCGCCTCGTGATCGTCACGGGCTACGAGGCTGAGACGATCCGCGACTACCTGGGCGAACGCTTCGGCGGCATCGCCATCGAGTACCTCTTCAGCCCGGTGTTCGAGACCACCAACAACATCTACTCGCTGTGGCTGGCACGTCAGCTGATCGACGAACCGTTCCTGCTGGTCGAGAGCGATCTCGTCTTCGATGAACCTCTGCTGGCGCCGCTGCTGCAGCCGGGCCGGATCGCCGTCTCCCGGCAGCTGCCCTGGATGAGCGGCACCACGGTCACTCTCGACGCAGGCGGCAGCGTCGACGCCTTCTACCCGCCACCCCCGGGCGTCTACGGTGAGCATTGCACCGACGCCGGCCACTTCATGATGATCAACATCTGCAGCCTCGCGCGCGACACCTGGGGTGAGGTCTGTGAGCGACTCGACCGGCATGTGGCAGCCGGCCGCACCGGCTTCTTCTACGAGACCGTGTTCGAGGAGATGGCCGCCGACGGCAGCATGGCCCCCGCGGCCGTGCGCTTCCCCACCGAGCGCTGGTACGAGATCGACACGCCGGCCGACCTGGCCTCGGCCGAGCTGGTGTTCCCCAGGCACCTGCATGCCGCCGGCGGGTCGGTGCGGCGGGCCCCCAGCGGCGTGGTGGCGGAGTGAGCCGGGAAGGCTCGCGGCCGCCGGCAGCTCCCGGGCCGATGCTCTCCTTCGCCCGCGACCTGCCCAACCTGTGCTCGCTGGCCGGGCTCCTCGCCGCGCTGCTCGGACTCTTCTTTGCGATCCGCGGCGTCTACCCGGCGGCGATGATCGGCCTGCTCTGGGCCGTCGTCTTCGACTGGAGCGACGGCCTCATCGCGCGGCGCATGAAGGACCGCACGGCCGAGCAGCGGGCGTTCGGGGCGCAGCTCGACTCGCTGATCGACGTGGTCAGCTTCAGCGTCGCCCCCGCGGTCTTGCTGCTCAGCCTCGGGGACTTCAGTCCCTGGTTCATCCCGGGGGCCTTCGTGATCGTCGCTACGGGCGTCATCCGCCTCAGCTACTTCAACGTCTTCGGGCTGCTCGATGCCAAGACCTATCGAGGGCTGCCGCTCGACACCAACGTCCTCGTGCTGGCGATCCTGTTCGTCTTCGAGCCGCTCATCGGCGCGACCGTCTTCGCCATCGCTCTCTACGCCGCCTTGCTGCTGCTGTCCGCCCTCAACCTGGCTCCCATCGCGACGCCGAAGCTCGGCGGGCGCTGGTACTACGCCGTCATCGGGTACGCACTCGTGCTGAGCGTCGTCTACGTGCTGCAGCTGGCGTAGGCGGTGGGGGCAAGGCGTGATCTGCCGCCGGCGTGATCGCGGCCTTGCGGCAGCGGCACCACCATGCGATCCGAGAGGCGCAGGGCCTCCCGGAATCCGGTTCCCACAGCGCGCTCCATCGCCTCGTCCCAGAGCTGGCCGACCTGTTCCGCTGCGTGCGCATCCGATCCGAAGACGAGCGGGATGCCGCGAGTCTCGGCGGCGCGCAGCAACTCGCCTGAGGGGTACATGACGCCGGCCGGCTCGCTGAACCGGTCCGTGTTCAGCTCGAGGGCAGTGCCCGAGGCGGCGATCGCCTCGAGGGCCGAATCGATGACATCGCCCGCGGCGGGACCGGGCCGATGCCCCCAGAGGCCGATGTAGTCGAGATGGGCGATGACGTCGAAGGCCCCGAACTCCGCGGCCCGGCGCACCGTCTGGTAATAGGCGGCGGAGAGGGCGTCTGCGTCTGACCAGCGAGGGTCTTCTCGCCGGGAAGGGTCGTCGAAGTCGAAGCCGTCGACCGCGTGCACGCCGCCGATGACGTAGTCAAACGGCCAGGCGTCGAGCAGAGCTGCGAGCTGCGGCTCATGTTCGGGCGCGTAGTCGGCCTCGACGCCGAGCAGCACGGTGATCTCTTGGTAGCGGTCGGCGGCGCCTCGCACCTCCTCGACGTAGCGTTCGAGTCGCGCGAAGGGGATGGTGGGCATCGCCCACGGCGACGGCTGCACCGGTGAGAGGTGGTCGCTGATGCCGATCTCGGGTAGTCCCACGGCGATTGCTCGCTCGATGCACTCGGCCACGCTGCCGCTGCCGTCCGAGAAGCTGGTATGGACGTGGTAGTCGCCGGGGAGAACGCACGCCTTCTCGGCATCGTTCGGCCGCGACGTGCTCATGGAGTCTGAGATGGCGAGGTCGCGGTGGGGCGCGCAGACGACAGCTTCATGGTCCATGTCGCACCTCGGCGTCGATGGTTGACGGCTGGGACTCGGGCGCGGAGCCTTGGTCCCGTCAGGGGCTCTCAGTGACGAAGGCGAATCATGGCATGGAGATGTGAGCGTGGCGTGAACCGGGCGTGAGGCGATTGTCGGGTGGCGTGAAGGCCAGCCGGCGATCGCACGCAGCGCGGCCGCGCCCGTTGGCCCAGTCCTGGCGGGGGCGTTTCGGTGCAGCACCTTTGCCCACGAGGCAGCACAGTCGAGCACGGCCTCCAACCTGTGCGCCGGGGGTAGGGGGTCGAATCACGGCCGGCATGTCTCACAGACCCTGCCTGCCGCCCTCCGTGCGTGAGCCCGGAATTGGCGTTTCGAGGGGCAAAGCCGGTTACATGATGAAGGCTTGCTGTGTTACGGGTTCCGGTGACGCATCGGCCACCATTGGGGCATGAGCAAGCTCGAGATTCTTCTCTGCGAGTGGTGCGGCCGCGAGATCCATCGCGGTTCGCACGGACCGGCGCCGCGCTACTGCGATGCAGCCTGTCGTATGAAGGCTTTCCGGGCCAGAAGGGCCGCCGCTGCTGTTTGCGCTGAACTCAAAGCTGAGGGCGCCCCTCCGGGGCCCGTCGTTCACGCGCGTCCGGCGCCCCGCGCCAGCACTGACGAACAGGTCGCGCGCGCCTTCCTCGAGGCCAAGACTCTCGCCGGCGTCTTCGCTCAGCTCGGCGTCGACGCGCGGCCGGCGTTCGCCTGGCGCTGCGCGCACGTCGCCGAGGCGCTTACCGCTGCCCTCAACGAGACTCTTGGCGGGGACTGATGCGGGCACGGGCGGATCGCCGACAGCCCGGGGCGAGGGTCGTGCAGGCCGAATGCCTCACGTAGTCATAGTCGAGAGGCCCGCAAATGCGGGCCTCTCGGATCCAGATCATGGGCAATCGCCTTCCAGCTCGCCGCGTTTCTACTCGCCTGTGCCCACGTCAGTGCCTCTGCTGCGCGGCCTCCTCCGCCGTACTCCAAACGTACTCCCGCCTTGCCGCGACCCCGCCGAAACAGGCAGATGCGGCTGGATGATGGGGTGTGCTGGTCATGGGCTGTAGGCTCAGAGAGGCCGACATGCGAGAACTCTGACGACCCAGTGGACGGGAGAGCCGGAAGCGCGAGGTCGAAGGTTCGAATCCTTCCGGGGGCACCAGACGCCACTCCTTGTGCCGCTGCGCGTCCTCGCCTGACGCCTCGTCGCCGCGCTGGGATACCCTTGCGCGATGGACCAGCGACCGCCAGCCTCCGCCTACGCCGCCGCCGTCGCCATGACGGTGGCCTTCGGCCTCTCCTTCGTCGCGACCAAGTACGCCCTGCGCGGCTTCGAGCCTCTGCTCCTGGCTCTGCTGCGCTTCGCGCTCGCCGGCGGGATCCTGTGGGTCGTGTGGCGGCTGCGCCGGGGCGGGGAGCGCCCCACGCGCGGCGAACTGCTGCGCCTCGCCCTGCTCGGCTTCGTCTCGCTCACCGTCTACTTCAGCTTCGAGAACCTCGGGATCGCCCGTACGAGCGCCTCCGAGGCGGCGATCCTCATCGCCGCGATCCCGATCTTCGTCGTGCTGCTCAACGTGTTCACGCTCCGTGAGCGCAACGGAGCGCGGCAGTGGGCGGGCATCCTGCTCTCCTTCACCGGCATCGTCGCTCTTGTGCTCCTCGGCGGCGCCGCCTCGGGCGGCGGCCTCGCCGGCAACCTGCTCGTGCTGACGGCGTCGCTCGCCGGCGCCGCCTACAGCCTGCTCGCGCGCCGGCTGCTCGTGAGCCGCCCGGCGCTCTACGTGACCACGTTCCAGAACCTCTTCGGGGCGCTCTTCATGCTCCCGCTGGCAATCGGCGAGGCGTTCATCGCCGGGGTGCGGCAGCCGACGGCGGGCGCGGCGGGCGGCGTGCTGTTCCTCACCGTCGTCTGCTCGATCACGGCGTACCTGCTGCTCAACTACGCGTTCCGCTTCATCCCCGCGAGCCGGGTGAGCGTGTTCATCAACCTGACGCCGGTCGTGGCCGTGGCGAGCGCATACCTGCTGCTGGGTGAGAGGCTGACGGCGTGGCAGGCGGCCGCGGCGGTCGTGGTGGTGGCGGGAGTGTGGCTGACGAACAGCGGCGCGCGCGAGGCGCCTAGAAGTCCATCGGCAGGATGAGGTCGCGCTCGAGCGCGCCCACGATGCGCTCGACCTCGTCCTCGAAGTTGCGCCGCGTCATGTGCTCGGCCTCCCGGGCGAGCGCCTGGGAGCCGTGGTAGAGGTCGCGGTTGAAGCGCTCGACGGCCGCCCGGCCGAGGGTCACGTCACGCCGGGTCTCGCACTCCGGGCAGCGCAGCGTGATGTCCCACGAGGCGTCGCTGGAGCGCTGCCAGTCGACGGGGTAGACGAGCCGGCCGCCGCAGACGGGGCAGGAGGCGGCCTCCGTATCGTCGGCGCGCGCGTGCGGCGCGGCGTTCGTCTGCTCGCTCGTCTGCTGCGCACTGTCGCCGCCGCGGCGGCGTGCACGCTCGCCGTCGAAGACCAGGATCTCCAGCGACGTGCCGTCGGGGAAG
>CAYTRM010000083.1:0-9552 GCA_964440225.1 uncultured Thermoleophilia bacterium
CGAGTGCCCGCCGGACGCCCTCGCCCGGCACTGCGCCGCCGCCCTCGCCCGCATGGTGGACGAGCTCGACGGCTGGATCGAGCGCCACGGCGCGCGTATCGACGCTCACCACGAAGGCATCCTGTACGCGCGCGCCGGCGAGTGGCAGCCCGGGCCGGACGACGAGACCTTCAGGCTGCTCGCGAAGCACGGCTACGCCGACCGTCTGCGGCGCGTCGGCGCCGCCGAAGCGCGGCGCGTCGCCGACTCGCCGCGCTTCATCGGCGGCGTGATCACGCCGGACCTGACCGTGATCCAGCCGGCGAAGCTCGCGCGCGAGCTCCGGCGCGTGCTGCTCGAGCGCGGCGTGCGCATCTTCGAGGGCACGCCGATGGTCCGGGTGGACGCCGGCCGGCCGGCGCGCGTCATCACGCCGGCAGGTGTTGTCAGGACAGACAACGTCATCCTCACGCACGGGGCATGGGCGGCGCGGGAGCGGCACTTCCGCCGCGCCTTCGCCGTGTGCACCGACTTCATGGTCGTCACCGAGCCGATCCCGGAGCTCATCGAGCGCATCGGCTGGACGTCGCACAAGGGAGTCGCCGACCTGCGCGAGATGCTCTACTACCTGCGCAAGACGGACGACGGACGCATCGCCATCGGCGGCGGCGCCATGGGGATCGTTTCCGGCGGGCGCATCCGCGGCCGCGTGCTCACCTCGCCGCGGCTCGCGGCGAGGGCGGCTCACGGCCTGACCTGGCTGTTCCCGCGACTCGAGGCCGTGCGCTTCGACGCGGCCTGGAGCGGGCCGATGGACGTCACGGCCGCGGCGCTCCCCTTCTTCGAGACGGCGCCGTCGGGCAACGTCCATGCCGGCCTCGGCTTCTCCGGGCACGGCCTCACGGGGACCAGACTCGGCGGCAAGATCCTGGCTTCTCTGACGCTCGACGCCGACGACGAGTGGAGCCGCCTGCCCGTCGCCGGCCCGCCGCTCGTGCGCGTCCCGCCCGAGCCGTTGCGCCGGCCGCTCGTCCAGTCCGTGAGCGTCGCCCACGAGGCGAGCGACCGGGCGCACGAGCAGGGCCGTCGCCCCGGTCTCGCGCCCCGCGCCGTCATCGCCGGGTACGGCGCGTACGCGGCGCTGGGCCGCGCCACTCGCGGCGATCGGGAAGGCTGACGCGTCTCCGACCCGGGGCGTCCCGATGCGCGCGGACGCTCGTGCCGTGCGCCGCGCGCACGCTCGGCCTCGCGCCCCACCGAGCGCCCGGACCATCCTCGCGAATAGATTTCTCCCCTGTTGGGTAACTTGAATTCCGAGATACTTACAGCAAGCGAGGAACGTTATGGACCGCGACTACTCCCCAGAAGACATCGTCGTATCGGCCGGCCGGCTCGACGTGGCCACCTCCGGCCTCGTCGTCGCCCTTGCGCACGCAGTCGGCGTGAGCGTGCCGGAGCTGATCGCCCTGGAGCACCTGGACAGCGACGGCTCTTTGGGGCCGAGCGAGATGGCCCGGCGCCTGCAGATGACCAGCGGCGCGATGACGGCCCTCCTCGACCGCCTCGAGCGTGATGGGTACGTGCGGCGCGAGCCGCATCCGCACGACCGCCGCCGCGTGCTGCTCCGGCGTACGGCCAAGGCCGACGAAGACCTCAGCGAAGAGACGGCGAGGATCGCGGCCGAGGTCCTGGCGCTGGCGGGCGAGCTCTCGCCGGAGGAGCGCCGCGTCGCCGGCCGCTTCCTCGACGGCCTCACCGAGATCGCCGAGCTCAACGCCGCTCAGGCCTGCGAGGAATGACCGGCCGGCCTGCGACATCCGCCCGCTCCACCACGACCCCCCGACGAGAAGGAGCACGACCATGAGCACCCCCTCTGAGAACGCAGCCGGCAGCGCGAACGAGGCTGCGGCGCCTACCCCGGAGCGCGCGCAGCGCCTGGCGCGTCTGCGCATCTGGAACGTCGCCGTCGGCGTCGTCCTCGCGGTCGAGGCCGTCGCGATCGCGCTGCTGACCAACAGCTTCTCCCTGCCCGTCACCGCGACGTACATGACGGGTCCGCCCGGCAGCGAGTCCAAGCTCACCGAGCTCTTCCAGTTGCCGCTCGGCTGGGGGATCTTCGCCTTCGTGGCGATCTCGGCGGCGGCGTTGTTCATCATCGCCTCACCGGGAGTCTTCGACTGGTACAAGCGCAACCTGCTCCAGGACCGCAACTACGGACGCTGGATCGAGTACTTCTTCAGCTCGAGCATCATGATCGTGCTCATCAGCATGATCACCGGCGTGAGCGACCTGGGAGCCCTCATCGCGATCTTCGGCGTCAACGCCAGCATGATCCTGTTCGGTCTGCTCATGGAGAAGTACGAGACGCCCGGCAAGCCCAGCTGGCTGTCGTTCTGGTTCGGCTCCTTCGCGGGCATCATCCCGTGGATCATCATCGCTCTGTACGTGTGGAGCCCCGGCCTGACGGGTCCGGCGCCGCCCGGCTTCGTCTACGGCATCATCATCAGCCTCTTCCTCTTCTTCAACGTGTTCGCGATCAACATGTGGCTGCAGTACCACAAGGTCGGCAAGTGGCGTGACTACCTGTTCGGCGAGAAGACGTACATCATCCTCAGCCTGACGGCGAAGTCGCTGCTGGCCTGGTGGGTGTTCTCGGCGGTGCTCGCAAGCTGAGACCCGCGCCCTTCGAGGGCCGCCCCGCCCGCCCGTCCCTCAGGGGGCCCGCGGGCGGGGCGGCCCTCGTGCGTGGCGCCGACCTCCTCTTGCCTGAGTTCGGCGGCCGACGGGCGCGCCACCGACGCGCCGGCGAAGGGCAGTCGATCAGCGGGTGTCCGGCGCCCGGCGAGAGCCTCGCACCTACTGCCGAGTGTCGCGATCGGGAGCCCGGGTCCGGCGCAGCATCTCACACGCCTTGACACGTATCGGCGTGGATGGATGAATGGGTACATGTCGACTCCATCTTCGAAGGATACCGTCGCCACGAAGCTTCACGAACTGCGCCCCGGGCTTCCGCCGAGCGAGGGACGAGTCGCTCGCACCTTGCTCGACGGGTATCCGGTGGCGGGCATCGGAACGCTGGCCGAGCTCGCGGAGCGCGCCCGCGTCAGCGGCCCGACGGTGCTGAGGTTGGTCAACCGACTCGGCTTCACGACGTTCGGCGATTTTCAGCGTGCCCTTCGCGACGAGGTGCAGGAGCGTCTGTGCACCGCCGGCCGGGCGATCGCCGCGGAGCCGCTCCCGTCGGACGGCCATCTCGTGCGTACTTTGCTTGACGAAGCGGCGCGCAACATCGCGGCCGACGCCCGCTCGCTCGAGCCGGCCGAGATGGATGCCGTGGTGGAGTTGCTGGCCCTGCGGTCGCGCTCCGTGGTGTGCGTGGGTGGGTGGCTGACCCAGTCACTGGCGTTGTTCTGCCACACGCAGCTGCAACTCATGAGGCCCAGGTGCCGTTATATCGGCCCGTCCAACGCGTTCTCAGCCGGAGAGCTTCTCGATATCGGCCGGCGAGACACCGTCGTCGCCTTCGACGCTCGTCCGTACTCCAGTCCGACGGGGCCGTTGTGCGCCTGGGCCCGTGGCCGCGGTGCACGCGTCGTCCTCTTCACCGACGCCTGGCTCTCGCCGATCTCGCGCCTTGCTTCCAACGTTCTCGTGGCGCGAACCGCGTCGTCAGCCCCGTTCGACTCGTATGCTCCGCTGCTGGCGCTCCTGGAGGCTGTTCTCGCTGCGGTCGCCGCAGAGCTTGGTGGCGGCGTCCAGCGCCGCATTTCCGAAGGCGAGGCGATGCTGGACGCCTTCACGTGGCAGCTGGGCGCTCAGGACGAGACATAGTAAACACTCCGTATTGACAGATTCTGGTCATGGTCTACCATACCCTCCAACGCGAGATCGATGCTTTGGGGGGGTGTGATGGCTGGCCCACATGCGCTGAGAGTTTCCGGCTCTTTCCAGTGAACGCGAAAGGGAGACAAGCGCATGCGAATCCTTCAGATCGGTGTGGGCGGCGTCGGCGAATCGGCCGCCAGGATCGCTCAACAACGGGATCCGAGCCGTGAATGGCTCGAGCTCCTCATACTCGCAGACTACGATGGTGTGCGCGCCGGCGAGGTCGCCGGAAAGCTCGGCGACCCATCGCGTTTTCGGGCGGCCGAGGTAGACGCCTCGAAGCCGGACCAAGTCGAGGCGCTGATCGCCGAGCACAAGCCGGATCTGCTCATGAACCTGGTCGAGCCGAAGTACAATCCGGGGCTCATGGACATCGCACTGAGGTGCGGAGTCAACTACATGGACACGGGATCGGTCGGCTCCGAGCCGCACCCGGAGGACCCGTTCAACCAGGTCGGCGTGCTGCTCGGCGAGAAGCAGTGGGTCAAGAAGCGCGACTGGGACGAGAGCGGCCTGATGGGCATGCTCGGCTTCGGCGTGGAGCCGGGGATGAGCGGCTTCTTCGCGCGCTTCGCGGAGAAGTACCTCTTCGATGAGGTCGAGGAGATGGGCGTGCGTGACGGGGCCGACCTGCACATCCCCGGCCACGAAGGTGTGGTCTTCGGCTTCAACGTCTGGTCCACCGTTGAGGAGTGTCTGAACCCGCCGCTCGTTTGGGAGAAGGAACGCGGGCACTACACGACCCAACCGTTCTCCGAGCCCGAGACGTTCTGGCTGCCCGGGGGCATCGGTTCGGCCGAGATGGTCAACGTCGAGCATTCCGAAGCGGTCTTCTTCCCGCGCGCCATCGGCAAGGGCCTGCGGCGCGCAACCTTCAAGTACGCCCTCGGGCAGGAGTTCATCGACGCGCTCAAGGTGCTGGGGTCGTGCAACCTCAGCAGCAAGACACCGGTCCGCTTCCGTGGCCGAGATCTGGTGCCCATTGATGCGCTGGCGGCTATCGTGCCCAGCCCTGCCGACACCGGTCTCGCCATGGTCGGCAAGTCCTCTGCGGGAACCTGGGTCAAGGGGCGCAAGGACGGCCTCGAGCGCGAGGTGTACCTCTATCAAGTGGCCGACAATGAGGAGTGCGTCGACCGCTTGGGTTGCCAGGTCGTGGTGGCACAGACGGCGTTCACGTCAGTGATCGTCTGGGAGCTCATGGCGACCGGGAGATGGGACTACCCGGGGCTACGTACACCGGAGATGTGCGATCCGGACGAGTACATG
The DNA here is from genome assembly GCA_964440225.1 of uncultured Thermoleophilia bacterium. Taxonomy (GTDB): domain Bacteria; phylum Actinomycetota; class Thermoleophilia; order UBA2241; family UBA2241; genus CAIXSE01. The sequence goes on from CAYTRM010000083.1 coordinate 5,134, forward strand.
GCACTCATGGCCGACTACGGATTCCCGGCCGGGATGCTCGAGATGGACGCCGAGTACAAGCGCGTCGCCGACCAGGCGACGCTGAGGGACCTGGCCCGGCGATGAGAGCCGGCCGGCGACGGAGTGCGGCCGGCTCGAGCGCGGGAAGCTCGTGCCGGCCGCGGGTCAGTCGAGCAGCGCGGGGGAGCGCTGCACCTACTCCAGGGGGACTTCTCATGACTGCTCACAAGGTGACGCGCCGTCGCGTCACGTCCTGTCGACACCGGCTGCTCGCTGCGGCACTGGGGGGACTCGCCGTGGGAGTGATGGTGATGGCGGTGGCCGTCGCGGGGATGGGTCCGCTGTGCGCGTCGGCCTGCGCCGCGAGCCCCAGCGAATCGCCGTCCGAAGGCACCGTCCTGCGGATCGGGGTCACGGAAGACCTCGACAACATGAACCCGTTCATCGGGTACACGGAGACCGCGTACGAGGTCTACTCGCAGAACTACGAGTTCCTCGTGGAGAAGCGCCCCGACGACTTCATGCCGGGATCCGACGGCGTCGCGGAGAGCTGGGAGTCGTCGCCCGACGGCAAGACGTGGACCTTCCACTTGCACGAGGGCATCACCTGGCAGGACGGCAAGCCGCTCACGGCGGATGACGTCGCTTTCACCTACAACTACATCATCGACAACGAGATGCCGGCCTTCGCGAGCAGCGCCGCCGGCATCGTCAAGGCCGTCAAGGTCGACGACTACACGGTCAAGCTGATCACCAGGAAGCCCAAGTCCAACATCCTGCGCCTCTGGATCCCCATCCTGCCCAAACACATCTGGGAGAAGATTCCGCCGGAGGCCGCGAAGGCGTCGTTCAAGAACGCGTCGCCGGTCGGCAGCGGCCCCTTCCGAGTCGTGGAGTGGAAGCGTGGCTCCTACATACGCATGGTCGCGAACAAGGACTACCGGCTCGGCGCGCCGGCCATCGACGAGCTGATCTTCGTGATCTACAGGAATCCGAGCACGATGATCGACGACCTGCGTGCGGGGCTCATCGGCGCTGCGCAGAACGTCCCGGTGGCCGAATTCAAGAAGCTGCAGGGCGAACCGGGCATCGAGGCGATCTCTTACTCGTTCTTCAATTGGGACTACCTGAACTACAACTGCTACACGGGCGCCGCCTCGATGGGGCACCCGGTGTTGAAGGATCCGCGGTTCCGAGTAGCGCTGGATCACGCGATCGACCGTGAGAAGCTGGCCTCGATCGCCTATGGCGGGGAGGCCGCGCCCGGCACGACCATCCTGCCGCCGGACAGCTGGCAAGACCCCGACTTTCACTGGCAGCCTGCGGCAGGCGTGCTCCGCGCCTTCGACCTCGAGAAGGCGAGGAGTCTGCTCGACGAGGCGGGGTACACCGATGCCGATGGCGACGGGCTGCGCGACTACGAGGGCAAGCCGATCAGGTTGCGCCTCTGGGCGCTCACGCAATCGGTCCAGAACCAGAGCGCGGGAAAGCTCATCACAGGCTGGTTCCGTGATCTCGGACTGGACATCACCTTCGAAGTCGTCGACGAGGGCGTGTACAACGAGCGGATCTGGAACTACAAGGGCGACGTCTACGCACCCGATTTCGACATGTACCTGTGGTTCTGGTACGGGTTTTCCGACCCCGGCCAGACGCTCGGGTCGTACACGACCTCCCAGATCGAGGGATGGAACGAGCCCTGCTGGTCGAGCAAGGCCTACGACGCCGCTTTCGACGCTCAAGCGACGCAGATCGACGCGGGCGCCCGCAAGGCCGACGTGGACGCCTGTCAGGAGATCATGTATGCGGAGAACCCGCAGTCGATAACGGTGTACCCCAAGCTGCTCCAGGCCATCAATACGGCGAAGTGGGACGGCTGGATCTTCAACACCGTCGGCGGTGGGCAGGCGTTCTTCCGCTCCGCGAGCCAGAAGAGCTATCTGACGGTCAAGCCGGCGACGGCGGTCGAATCCGCCGGAACCTCCTCATCCTGGACCTGGGCCGTTGTGGCGGCCGCCGGCGCAGCGGTCGCCATCCTGAGCACCATCCTTGTGCGGCGTCGCCGTCACCGTGCGGAGGAGGACTGAGGGGCGGGGCGATACGCCCCGCCCCTCAGAAGATGTCGACCCGCCGGCGCGCCCGGTGCATCGGCGTCGGCCGGGCGCACGGCCGTGGAGAAGACGCGACCGCCCGACGGCGCCCCGGAGTAGGATACTGCTGCCATGGCTGCGATCAGCGCAGGACTGCTCCTCTACCGGCGGGTCTCCGCGCCGGACGCCGGCGAGCCCCGGATCGAGGTGCTGCTCGTGCACCCCGGCGGCCCGTACTGGGCCAGGAAGGACGCCGGCGCCTGGAGCATCCCCAAAGGTGAGGCCGAGCCGGACGAACTCGGCCCCGAGCCGGTGACGGCCACGGCGGCGAAGGCGCGCAACCGCGCCGCCGGCGTCGACCTGCTGGCGGTCGCCGAGCGCGAGTTCCGGGAGGAGACGGGCTTCGAGCCCGGCGACGTGGCGGCGCCGGGCGCCGCGCCCGTCTCGCTCGGCGGCGTCAAGCAGCGCGCGCACAAGCTCGTCTACGCGTGGGCCCTCGAGGGCGACTGCGACGCCGGGGCGATCGTCAGCAACACCTTCGCGATGGAGTGGCCGCCGCGCTCCGGCAAGCAGGCGGAGTTCACGGAGGTGGACCGCGCCGCCTGGTTCGATCTACCGGCGGCGCGCGAGGCGATCGTGCCGGCGCAGCGGCGCTTTCTCGACGACCTCGAGGTCGCCGCCGGCCTGTCCGGCTAGGTGCGATCGGGCCCGGACGACGCCGTTTCGCTCGCCGAGGTGAGATCCGGCTTACTCGGCTCGTCGTGCTCGCTCGGCTCGTCGTGCTCGCTCGGCGGCGGCAGCGACGGCAGGTGCGGCTTGCCCGCGATGAGGTCGAAGAAGGCGTCGCGCCAGGCGATGGTGTGGGCATTGAGGCGTTCCTGGCGCTTCTCGGCCTTGGCCATCTTCCTGGGCCGCTTCGGGTATCTCCGGTGTGCCCACGGCGATCCCGGCCGGGCGATCCGGATGGCGCCGACGATCCCCATGATCGGGATGAAGAGGCCGAACACACCGGTCCAGAGCTTGCCCTTGATGAGGCTGATCACGACCGGCCCGAAGTTCAGGAGGATGAGCATCCCCAGCGCGGCGCGCGCGGTGTTGTCGCCGAAGCCCACGGCGCCGAAGTCGGCGAAGGGGTTGAGGCCGAGGACGAAGAGCAGCGCCGCGCAGACGACGATGACGACGGCGTCGACCGACACGCGACCTTCCTTGCGCCAGTACACGTCCTGGACGTGGAGGATCAGCGCGAACTCGTCCAGAGTGAGCGCGACGCCGGCGCCGAAGAGCAGGGCGAGGACCTGCGCGGACAACCCCGTGGGCGCCAACGCGATGAGCAGCAGTCCGACGGTGGCCATGAGGACCACCCCGATCACCATGTGGTGGACGTGGGTGCCGCCCTCGCTCTCGATGTCGTGGAACCACCAGCTCACCTTGGCGCGGATCAGGCGCGTGTTGATGCGCACGAAGAGGAAGGTCGCCAGCAGGCCGATGAGGAAGCCGGCGGTGGCGGCGCGTGCCTCGCCCAGCCATCCGGCTCCCACGGCGTCGACGGCGATGTGCACGCGGCTCCTCTCGTTCGATCGGCTCTCACCATGCTATCGGCACGGAGCGTACCTCAGTGGAGCCGGGTGGGCGCCGTCACCCGGTGGACCCGCTTCCCCGCCAGTCGACGCTCACGGCGGCATCATGTATACTCCCCTGCGCCATCAAGCGGGAGCTTGCGAGCACCCCACCCTGCGCCCATCGCTGGTCGACAGGGTCCATCACGAGAAAGGAGATCGTGAGGGCTCGCCGCCGGCGAGCCTTTTTGCATATGGGCAGACCATTCTCTCCAAGAGACAGATTCATGCGCGACCGGGCGAACGAGCCCCGTACGCGTATCAACGACGGCATCACGGTGTCGCAGGTCCGGCTCATCGACGAGAACGGCGAACAGATGGGCATCAAGCCGATCCGCTTCGCCCAGGACTACGCGGCCGACAAGGGTCTCGACCTCGTCGAGGTCGCCGCGCAGGCCGATCCGCCGGTGTGCCGCATCATGAACTACAGCAAGTATCGCTACGAGCTCGAGCTCAAGGCGAAGCAGGCGCGTAAGCACCAGAGCCAGATCGTGATCAAGGAGATCAAGTTCCGCCCGAAGGTGGGCGTCCACGATTACGAGACCAAGAAGGGACACGTCGTCCGCTTCCTGGAGCACAAAGACAAGGTCAAGGTCACGATCATGTTCCGCGGTCGTGAGATGGTCCATCCCGAGCGCGGCGAGCAGTTGCTCCTGCGTCTCGCGGAGGATGTCAAGGAGTTCGGCGTCATCGAGTCCATGCCGCTGCAAGAC
>CAYTRM010000084.1:0-9532 GCA_964440225.1 uncultured Thermoleophilia bacterium
CCCCTGCCGGAGAGCGGGCTGGCCACCCCCACCCGCAACCCCAGGCCGCGCATGGCGGCGAAGAGGTCGTAGACGGGCCCGAGGTCAACGGTGGTCGCGGGGATGTCGAAGTGGTGGGCCACTACGGCGGCGTCCTCTGCGTCCGTCGGGTCGCTGTGGCACGGCATGATCACGCTGAGGGTGTGATGCGGGAAGGCGCGCTTGGCGAGGGCGGCGACGACCGCCGAGTCGATGCCGCCGGAGAGGCCGAACACGGCGCCGCTGCCACCGGAGGTCTCGACCTCGGCGGCGATCCACTCGGTGAGATGTGCGGCGAGCTGTTCCACGCGTCCTCCTCGAAGCCCCAGTGTAACGCACCCGGGACCGGCTTGGCACACCGAGGAGCGGAAGCGGCGGGCCGGCCGGAGGAACGCCGGCCGGCCCGCCGCAGGTGGCTCACAGCGCCTGGTCCGCCTCGATGAACTCGGCCAGCCGCAGGCGCGCCCGCTGGAACACGGAGTCGCTGCGCGTGTACTTGGGGAAGGTGAAGACGTTCGCCTGGCGGATCTTGTAGGGGAAGGTCGTGACCGTCCGCAGCATGGCCTTCGCCAGGTCGCGTCCCTCGCTGCCGCGCGCCTTGGCGAGGCGCAGGTACTCCCGCTCCTCGAGGCCGTCGCGCAGCGCCTCGAGACGCAGCGACGACACCGGGGGCGCGTACGGGTCGGTGAGCCCGTAGCGCGGGTAGTAGCCGGGATAGACGAGGGTGGTGTGCCCGTTGGACCGCGTCCTGCCCTTGACGACCGAGAGCGGGTTGCGGTACGGGTCGCGCCAGCCGCGGCCTGTCGTCGCCTTGCCCCAGCGGTTGAAGCCCCAGTTGAGGAGCCCGTCCACGTTCCACTGCTCCATGAGCCAGCCCCAGCTACGGGAATCGATGTGCCGCTTGTCGATGACGAAGGACGGCGTCGTCCGCACGGCGCGGTTGGTGTAGGCGTACCACCAGATCTCCTTGCCGGCGCGCTTGCGTTCGCGCACCGCCGGCACGCGCCCGAAGAAGTAGTAGTAGCGTAGCGCCCAGATGTCCACGTCGTCGTAGAGGAACGTGTTCTTCGTCTTCACTCCGCCGAGGTTGGTGGGCCGGGGGTCGTCGGTGAGGAGGAAGCGGATGCGGTAGCCGGAGCGGGCCGAGGCCTTGTGCGCGAGACGCGCGTACCGCTCGGCCCGCCGCTCCTCGGACGTCTTCGTCGTCTCGTCGAGGATGTAGACGTAGGCCTTCTTGTGCCAGCCGTTCTCCTTGTAGGCGCGGCACATGTCGGTGAGGTAGTTCAGTCGCGTCGTGGCGCTGGGGTTCTTCGAGCGGCTCCACGGGAACCACAGCGTCCACGGGAGCTGGGTGTCGGCGATGTCGACGCCGTCCTCGTCGAGGAACGGCGCCACCTTGGCCGACCAGTCGCGGACGCCGGCGTGCCCCGAGGATGAGACCGTGGGCAGGTAGTGTACGGCGGTCGGCGATATGCCGTGCTGCCGCATCATGTCGTAGAACGCGGTGAGCACGCGCTGCTTGGCCTCGCCGCTAAGGTTGAGACGGCCGTCGAGGCTCCGCTGGATCGAGCTCTTGCTGACCGCGAACGCGGTGCTCGTACTCAGTTCCTCCCAGCCGAAGTCCCAGACGCGGAGGCTGAAGGGGACGTCGACGGTCTGGGCGCCGTTCTCGACGCGCAGCGTCGCCGTGTAGGTGCCCCCCGGCGTGCCGTACGGCACGTGCACGAGGATGTAGAAGGGCGTGGTGCTGCCGGGCACCTTGACCGCGGCGCCGAAGTCGCGCGGCACGAGCGGGTCGGGGTACGGCCCGCGGCGCGACCCGAGCGCCGTGGTCGGCGTCTTCACGGTGACGTAGTAGACGCGGTGCAGCTTCGCGTTGTCGACGATCAGCGGGTCGCTGCCCTCGCCCCAGGTGAACGTCGCCGTGTGGTCGCCGCCGCCGCGAAGGCACACCTGCACGCCCTGGTACTCGTTGCCGGCGGCGTCGATCTTGACGTACTGCCGGGAGCCGGCCTTGGTGGTGGGGAAGGCGCGGTTCGCGGCCGGGACGACCCAGACGGACGCCTGCGCCGCGGTGGTCCAGAGGAGCAGGAGCGCCGCCGTGAGGGTGATGAAGGTGACGCCGGCGGTCGCGAGGCGGCCCGGCCGGACGACGGCGACGCGAGTGTGCGGGGCCGCCTGCGGCCGCCCGCTGCCGAGCAGTGACATCATGGCCTCTCCCGGGACGAGGGTGGTGTATCGAAGAGTATCGGCGGGAACGGCCGTGAGTTGAGCGCTTGGGGGAGCGCACCGGCCGCCTTCGCTTGCGCCGCCGTGCGGCCGGCGCCGTACGCCCGGGCGCCGCCGTACGAGCGCGGGGCGGGCGCCTCCCGGCGCCCGCCCCGGCCACACACGGTGCGTGGAGTCCTCGTCAGATCTTGGAGAAGTACTTGCGCACTTCCCAGTCGGTGACCTGCTCGCGGTACTCGTACCACTCGTTGAGCTTGTTGGTCACGAAGCGCTCGAACACGTGGTCACCGAGCGTGCGGCGCACGAGCTCGCTCTGCTGCGTGTCCTTGATCGCCTCGAAGAGGTTGTTCGGCAGGTCGCCGAGGCCGTGCGTCACACGCTCGTCGGCGGTCATCTTGTAGATGTTCGGCTCGACGCTCGGCGGCAGCTCGTAGCCCTGCTCGATGCCCTCGAGGCCGGCGGCCAGCATCACGGCGAAGGCGAGGTACGGGTTCGCCGCCGGGTCCGGGTTGCGGATCTCGGCGCGGACGGTGCTCTCCTTGCCCTGCACGTAGAGCGGTACGCGGATCAGCGCGGTGCGGTTGCGGTGCGCCCAGCTGATGTAGACCGGGGCTTCGTAGCCGGGCACCAGACGCTTGTAGCTGTTCACGTACTGGTTGAGGATCGACGTGAACTCGCGCATGTGCTTGAGCTGCCCGGCGATGAAGCCCTTGGCGATGTCGCTCAGGTGGTCCGGGTCGGTCTCGCTGAACATCGCGTTCGTCTTGCCGCGGAAGAGGCTCTGGTGCACGTGCATGCCGCTGCCGTTCTGGCCGTGCAGAGGCTTGGGCATGAAGGTCGCGTGCACGCCGTTGTGGGCCGCGACCTCCTTGACGATGAGGCGCGTGATCATCACGCGGTCGGCCATGAGCAGCGCCTTGTCGTAGTGCGGGTCGATCTCGTGCTGGGACGGGGCGACCTCGTGGTGGCTCGCCTCCATCGGGATGCCGAGCTTGTCGAGCGTGCGCATCGTCTGCTTGCGCAGGTCGTTGCCGAGGTCGGCGGGGAGCACGTCGAAGTACCCGCCGTCGTCGGTGAGCTCGGGGGTGACGGAGTCCTTGAAGTAGAAGTACTCGAGCTCGGGACCGACGTAGAACTCGAGGCCCATCTCGCGGGCGCGGTCGAGCTGGCGGCGCAGCACCCAGCGGGGGTCGCCCTCAAACGGCTCGTAGTTGCGGTCGACGACGTCGCAGAAGACGAACGCGGTGCGCTCGCTGCCGGAGGCCCAGGGCAGGATCGTGAACGTGTCCCAGTCGGGCATCGCGACGATGTCCGACTCCTCGATCTCGGCGTAGCCGCTGATGGACGAACCGTCGAAGGCGGCGCCGCTCTCGATCACGTTGGGGAGCTGGCGGTCCGGGACCTCGACCATCTTGAGGTTCCCGAGGATGTCCGTGAACCACAACTGGATGTGCTTCACGTTCTCGTCTTTGACGAGCTTCTCGATCGTGGCCTGGCGCTGATTATTCATAGTCATCCTTTCAGGCCTGTCGTATGGCGGCGCGGGGCGCCGTATGGACGCCGTAGATTCTGACGTCTCCGCGGTGCGGAGGCAAGACGGGCGGTGGCGCCCGGGCCGGAGAGAGGCGGGCGGCCCGGCGGGTGGGACGCGGACGCGGCGTTGCCACGGGCGGTGCCACGAGCGGTGCCACGAGCGGTACCACCAGCGGATCCACGAGCGGTGCCACAGGCGGATCCACGAGCCGATGACCCCTGCCGCCCTCGCCAAGCTGCGGGGCCTGCCGCCGGCGCACGTGGCACGCACGGGGAGCGCCGGCGCCGCAGGCCTGCCGGCCGAGCCGGGGCGCCTTGCGGGCCGCTTTGTGCGGGTCCGCCCGCTCCGGTCCCGAGCAGTCTTCGGAGGCGCTCCGGGCGAGTGAGACTCCTGTGAGCGTGTCGCGAGCGTACCGCAGGCTCAACACAGGCTCATTGCGCACGCTCAAGCGAGGTAGTATGCTGCCCGCGATATCAGGGGGGCGGGCACGGGGCCCGCAGATGAGTCCCGAAAGGAGACCGCATGGCGACTGAGGCTTACTGCGTGAAGTGTCGTGCCAAGAAAGTCATGAAGGACGAGAAGGCCGTCACCATGAAGAACGGCAAGCCCGCCACCCAGGGCGTCTGCCCGGATTGCGGCACCAAGATGTTCAAGATCGGCAAGAGCAAGTAAGAGGTGACCGGCCCGCACGAGCGGGCCGTTTCGTGCGTTGACCGGCTGGGGCCGGGGCGTGAAGAGCGCCCCGGCCCCAGCTGCGTCGTGGGCCGGGCCCGGCGGTCGCGGTCGCCCGCCCGCGTCCGGGCGCCCAGCCCGGCCCGGCGCTCGCCGCCGTCCAGGCAGGAAGTGCGGCGGACGCGACGTACTCCTTAGTAGCCGGCCAGCGACACGCGGGCGACGCGCCTCCTGTTCGGGTCGCGCGCACGCCCGTCGGCCGGCGCCCATCGAGCGGAGCGTGTGCGGCGGGCGATCGCAGCGCGCGCTTCGGTGGAGCAGGAGGCCCGGGACTGTCCATGGCTGGAGACGCGCGCGCTCATCCCACCTGCCGCCGGCGTGGCTCTGACTGCCCGTCGCGGCGCCTTACCGCCTGCGCGGCCCCGCGGCGTGACCCCTCAGAGCCATGAGCATCTTCTGCGAGCTCGACGAAGCGGACGTGCGCAGCCTGGCCCGGCGGGTGATCGTGCCGGGAGCGCAGGAGCCGTTCGGCGCGTACCTGTTCGGCGCCGACGAGCCGGGCGCCCAACTGGGCCGCGCGCTCGAGCGGCAGGTGTTCCTGGAGGCGTTCGGCAACACGCCCGACCTGCTGGCCGCCGAGTACGGCCCCTACGAGCTCAGCAGCATCTTCCTCTGCGTCATCGACCACCGGCGTGCGCTGCCGGCGGGCGTCATGCGCGTGCTGCTGCCCTCGCCTCTGGGGTCGAAGAGCCTCAACGACATCGGATCCGCGTGGGGTGAGGCGCCGGCCGCCCTGATCGAGCGCACCGGGCTCGGGCTCGACACGGCGACCACCTGGGACATCGCCACCCTCGCGATCGCCCCCGACTACCGTGGCAAGGCGGCGCAGGGCCTGGTGGCGATGGGGCTCTACCAGACGCTGACGCTGGCGGCGCGGCGCCTCGGAATCGAGTGGTTCGTCGCCATCCTCGACATGCCGGTGTTCAGGATGCTGCGCTGGAAGCTGCGCATGATCTTCGCCGGGTTCGACGGCCTCGCACCGCGTTCGTACCTCGGCTCGGCGGCGAGCATCCCGGCGTGGTGCAGCGTGGTCGAGGCGGAGCGGCGCCTCGCGGAACAGGACCCCGACCTGCACGCCATCCTCGTCCTTGGAGAGGGCCTCGAGCCCGCGCTGCGGCGGGTGGATCTGGCCCGGATCGACTCCCTTGTCGCCTGGCGGCGCGAGGAGGCCGCGGGCCTGTAGGACTCAGTCGCGCACGAGGTGCAGGCGGTGCGAGCGCAGCGAGCTCACGACCTCGCAGAGCCTGTCGGAGCCCACCGGACGAGAGTACAGGTACCCCTGAACGGCGTCGCAGCCGAGCTCCACCAGCCGCGCCGCCTGGGTGCTCGACTCCACTCCCTCCGCCACCGTGGTGATCCCCAGCGCTCGTGCCATGGCCACGATGGTGGCGATCAGCGTGGCATCCGCGCTGTCGTCCTGGGCCAGGCTGTCCACGAAGGACTTGTCGATCTTGAGCGTCGACACCGGGAAGCGTTTGAGGTAGGCGAGCGACGAGTACTCGGACCCGAAGTCGTCGATGGCGATCTGCACGCCGAGCCCGCGGAGCTCGGCGAGGATCCGGGCGGCGGCCTCTGGATCCTCCATGACGACCGACTCGGTGAGCTCCAGGCAGAGCGACCGCCCGTCGAGCCCGTGGAGGGTGAGGGCGTCGGCGACCCGGCCTACGATGCCGTCGTCGTGGAGCTGCGCGCCCGAGAGGTTCACCGACACGTAGAGCTCGTCCATGTCGGGCGAAAGACGCTGCCACGCGGCCAGCTGGCCGACGGCCTTGTCGAGGACCCATCCGCCGATGTCGGCGATGAGCCCGCCGTCCTCGGCCAGGGGGATGAACTTCGCCGGCGTGATGACGCCGTGCGTCGGGTGCGTCCAGCGCACCAGCGCCTCCATGCCCGCGACGCTGCCGTGCGGGAGGCGCACGATGGGCTGGTAGACCAGGTGAAGCTGGTCCATCGCGATGGCGAAGCGCAGGTCACGCTCCAGCTCGACGCGCTCGGCCAGCCTGGTGCGCATCGACTCGTCGAACACCGCCACGGCGTCGCGCCCGGCGTCCTTGGCCTGGTACATCGCGGTGTCGGCGTCTCGTACGAGGGCCTCGGCCGTGGCGGAGGGGTCGTCGCCCGACGCGAAGGCCAGGCCGATGCTGGAGGAGAGGAAGAAGGTCATGCCGCTCACGACGAACGGTTCCGCGAGGCAGTCGCGCAGGCGGTTCGCCAGGTCGACGGCCTGGGAGACGCTGACGACGCGCTCGAGCACGATCATGAACTCGTCTCCGCCGATGCGGGTCACGAGGTCGGCCGGCCTGACGCGCTCGCGCAGACGGTCGGCCACCTCGACGAGCAGCTGGTCACCCTGGGAGTGACCGAGGGTGTCGTTGATCAGCTTGAAGCGGTCCAGATCCAGATAGAGCAGCGCCACGTGCGTGTGGTCGGTCGGGGTCCTCTCGAGCAGGTGCGTGAGGTGCCGCTCCATCAGCCGCCGGTTGGGGAGTCCCGTCAGGCTGTCGTGGTGCGCCTGGTACACGAGCCGCGTCTCGGAGCGTTCGGCCGTCTGGAGCGCCTGGACGATGCGCAGGACTGCTACCCCGGTGATCGCCAGCATCAGCAGCGAGAGGACGACGCGTTCGCCGAGTGTGTCGCCGCGGTCCTCCAGGGTGAGCAGGGCCGGGATCAGGAGCGCGACGGCGACCACGGCTATGCGGAAGCGGGAGGCGGTCATGCGCTGCCGCACGCCGGGCTCCGTGAGGCTCCGCATCGACGGGTGCAGCGCGGTCGCGCCGGCGGCCAGGTAGGCGAGCGCGTAGGGCAGGTCGAAGAGGCGGGCCGGGAGTGAGACCAGGTTCAGGTCGACCAGCATGTAGACGACGTCGCCCACGAACATCAGGGTCATCCCCGCCAGCAGGAGCCAGTAGGCGGGTACCGGCTCCCGATCGGGGTTGAACGCGATCCGCAGGGTCACGACCACCATGAAGATGGACATCGAGGGATAGGCGGTGAGCACGAGGGTCACCGTGAGCGGCACGTCGCTCTGCTGAAGCAGCCGCTCGATGAGAAAGACCCAGGCCAGCGCCGCGAGACCGAGCGCGGCGATGAGGCCGTCGAGCACGACGCCCGTCTGCCGGCGCGGGCCGGGCGCGCCTTGCCGCCAGAATCCCAGAAGGCCGAGCGCCAGGAGCAGGTAGCCGGGGAGCGCGATCAGGTCGGGCACGAGGGAGCGGGTCTCGGTCAGGTCGCCCAGGGTGCCCAGCATGGAGCGCATCGCTCCTGCGGCCATGAAGAGCGCCAGCGCGAGCGCTATCGCCGCCCACGGCCAGATGCGCGAGGGCCGGCGGACCCACACGGAGGCGACCAGGGCGGTCAAGGTCGCCACGGCGATGAGCGTGAGCGCCGCCGGCTCCAGGGCTCCGAACGCCCCCGCGGCCGCCGCGAACGCGAGCGCTCCTCCCGTCACCAGGAAGATGATCGTCGTCCAGGGCGATCCGCCTCGGCCGCGCACTGTGCCTGCTCTCTCCTTGCCCGCCGGCTCCGCAGTCTCACAAGCGTCGGATGCCAACATGTGATTCCTTGTCGGCAGGTCGTGGCGCTACCTAGAGGGGTCCTTAGTAGTTTTTCGGGTTTGCGCACGGGGGCGGCGACACCGGCGCGGAGGTGATGAGGAGGACGGTCGCGATGCGGAGGATGGTCCCGGGCAGCCTGTCTGGGATGGCTCCGCTGCTCAGCTGGCGCTCACGTGCCTCCGGTCGCCGTCGCCTCGGACCGCGCCCGGAGGCGTCCGTCACGGGACGGGAGCCGGTGCGTCTCGACGAGACCACGAGCGGGTCGTGAGCTCGGGGACGGTCTCAGCTCGGATCTGCTGAGGGATGATCCGAGTCGTCGGGCTCCCGGGCGCCGTCCTCCACGGCCGGGCGCCCGCGCCGGACCACCTTCCGGCTGCCCTCACGCAGACTGCGCGCCGTGCGTTGCGCCTTGGCGCCGGCCTTGCCGGTCGCCGCGCCGGTGGCCGTGCGCGCTCCCTGTACCGCCTTGCCGGCTCGGGCCTGAGCCGCGGCGGCGCCCAGCGCGGCCTTCTTCAGGCCTCCCTGCGTCAGAGCGCCGGCCTTGCCGCCTGCGGTCCGCGCCTGCCCGACCATGGTCTCGGCCGCCCGGCGGGCCACGGACGCGGCCTCGGCCGTGAGGCGCTTTCGCTCGGCCTCGGTGAGCAGGCCGGTCTCGTACCAGCGCGTGGCCGCCAGGCCGACCACGTAGGTGCCTCCATAGGCGACCGCGGTCTTGGGCAGGATGCCGTAACCGGGTACCAGCCCGACCAGCGCCCCGGCGATCTGGCGCCACATCACCGCTCCGCCGATGACGGGAGTGATCTCGAGCATGCGCTTCTGGAACTCCGGCTCGGCCCCGCTTGCCAGGGCCAGCCGGTAGACCATGAGCGCCTGGTTCTTGGTGAGGATGATCGTGTCGGCGGCCGCGAGGGGGATGCTGAGCAGGGGCAGCAGAGACGGCACGCCTGAGGCCAGGGCGACGGCCGCGTTGGACGCCGAGACCTCGCCCGTCAGGCGGGCCGCGAACCGCGGCCTCAGCCCGGGCAGACGTCGGGCGGCGGCGAGGCGGACCTCCGCCGGCAGCGCGTCGAGCACGGCGCCGGCGACGCGTGCCGCCGCGGCTGGGTCTCCTGAGTCCACGAGGATCGCCGCGCCTCGATCGAGGTAGGCGGACCATGGGGCCGACGGACCCGGATCGCCGAAGAGCAGCACGACCTGACCGGGTCGCGGCGTCGTGGCCAGCAACTCGAGCCCGGCGAGCTCGGCGCCGTCGAGCGGCGACGCCGCGTCGAACGCCAGGACCAGCAGGTCGACCCCGCCGAGGAGGTCGAGGCGGTGGCCGACGCTGGCGAGCGGGACGAGCGCGAGCGGGTCGGAGCTCGCCGGGTAGCGGTTGGGCCCGTCGCGCAGCAGACGCTCCGTCCACGCCAGCGCCGCGGGCTGACCGATGACGGCGATGGCCAGGCCGCGTTCGGCCTCGTGGCGG
>CAYTRM010000085.1:0-9499 GCA_964440225.1 uncultured Thermoleophilia bacterium
GACGTCCCACTCCCACGGCCCGGGGAGCGTCTCGTCGAAGTCGTTGATGTCGAAGAGCATCTGCCGCTCCGGCGACGCGAACAGGCCGAAGTTCAGCAGGTGCGCGTCGCCGCAGAGCTGCACCTCGAAGCCGGAGACCGGAGTGGCGGCGAGGTCCGCCGCCATGATGAACGCGGCGCCGCGATAGAAGGTGGCCGGCGAGACGAGCATGCGCCCGTGCCTGATGGGAACGAGCTCGGGGACCCGGCTCTTCCCCTGCTCTTCGAGCAGCGCGACCGGATCCGGCCGGTCCGCGGCCGCCGTCCAGTTCGCGTGGCTCGAACGGGGCGCCTCCCGGCGCGCGGCCTTGCCCCGCGCCGCCCACTCCGCGGGGCTGCGATCCCCGCACTCCCGCCGCGCCGACGGCGACATGCGCGGCCGCGACGCGCCTCGCGGCGCCCGGGTCGCCCCGGCTTTGTCCTTGCGGCCCGATCCCGCCGAGCCCGACCTGCCTGACGTCGCTGCCATGGCCTCCTCCTCGCCGCGCCGATGACCCAGTCTACCGTTCTGCGACGGGCGCGCGGGCGCCCATCTCAGCCGCGCGCGAAGGCGGCGCCGTAGATCTCCTCGTAGGCGGTGACGCTCAGCTCGCGCGGATTGCCGACCGTCTGCGGATCGTCGAAGGCGATGCGCGCCAGCATCGGGATCTCGTCGTCGGAGAACCCGAGGCCGGTCATGGTGGGGATGCCGACGGCATCGGTGAGCCGGTCGATCTCGCGGGCGCCGGCCAGAGCGGCCGTGAGCGGATCCATGCCCGAGACGTCCACCCCGAGCCCTCGCGCGAGCCGCGCGTAGCGGGCGGGGTCCGCCGGGGCGTTGAACGCACAGACAGGCCCGAGCAGCCGCGCCGTGAGGGCTCCGTGCGAGCAGTCGTGCACGCCGCCGGCGGACTGGCTCATGGCGTGCGCCGCGCCGGCGCTCTCGGTGCCGTAGGCCATGCCGCCGAGCGTGGCCGCATGCGCCATGCCGGTGCGAGCCGCGAGGTCGGAGCCGTCGGCCACGGCCTTCTCCAGCCAGGCGGCCACGAGTTCCACCGACTCAAGAGCGACCGCGTCGTTCAGGAACTGGTGGTAGTCGCACGTGTAGCACTCCACGGCGTGAGCGAGCGCGTCCATCCCGGTGGCGGCGGTGATCGCCGGCGGCATCCCGAGCATGAGCTCGGGGTCGATGACGGCGGCGTGAGCGGCGATGAGGGCGGTGCCGCCGACGTTGAACTTGATCCTGCGGCCGGTGTCGGTGACCACCGCCCAGAGCGTGACCTCGCTGCCGGTGCCGGCGGTCGTCGGGACGGTGACGAGCGGCGGGATGCGCCGCGTGATGGGGTCGCGGCCCCCCTCGTACCGCGCGATCGACCCGCCGTGACGGGCGACGACCCCGATGGACTTGGCGGCGTCCATCGGCGAGCCGCCGCCGATGGCCACGAGCCCGTCGCACGCCTCGTCCGCGTAGAGTCGCGCCGCGCGGTCGATGAGGGCGATGTCCGGGTTGGGCCGCACCTCGTCGAACACGACCGCGCCGGGGAGCCGTTCCAGCGCCCGCGACGCCAGACCGGCCGCGACGACGCCGGCGTCGGTCACGACCAGAGGCCGGGTCACGCCGAGGCCCTCGACCACCTCACCGATGCGCGTGATCGCCCCCGGGCCGTGAACGAGCCTTGTCGGCGTCTCTATGGTCCGAACAGCTTCGACCTCGATGCTCATCCCCGTCGCCTCCCACGGTCACATTGCCCGGCAGCAGCACGTGCGGTCGATCCTAGCGCGGCAGACCGTCGGGCGTCGGCGCGGAGTGCGATCCAGGCCTAGACTAACCCTCGACTTGAGGCTTATAGTATGCCGGCCCGGCATCCCTCGCTCCCTCCGGCTTGAAGCTCCGCGCGGTTGGTGCGAGGCTTGCCCCGGTGCGGCGCCGCGGCAACGCCCCGCCGCACCGGCCCGCGACCCCGGACGGCTGGAGAGACCATGGCGATCCTGCTCGACTCGGCTTCGGTGGACGACGCGGCTGCGGCCGCCGAGCTCGGTTTCGTCCACGGCATCACCACGAACCCGGCGCTCATGGCGCGAGAGACGAAGGAGCCGCTCGCGCACCTCGAGCGCCTGCTGGCGGCCTTCCCCGCCGGCCCCATCTGCTACCAACCGACGCGCACCTCGTACGACGAGATGGCCGAGGAGGCGCGAGCCGCGGCGGCGCTCGCGCCCGGCCGCGTCGTCGCCAAGCTGCCGGCCACGCTCGACGGGATCAGGCTGGCGACGGCGCTCCACAAGGACGACATGCCCAGCGCCCTCACCGCCGTCTACTCGCCGGCGCAGGCGCTGCTCGCGCACGAAGCCGGCTGCATGTGGGTGATCCCGTACGTCGACCGCGCCGCGCGGCACTCGGCCGACGCGGTCGTCATCGATCTGGCGGCGGTCCTCGAGCAGCTGGACAGCGCCACCAGGATCCTCGCCGCCAGCCTCAAGACGGCGCCGCAGGTCGTGGAGGCCGTGCTCGACGGCTCGCACGACGTCACGATGCCGCTCGACGTCATCCGCGGCCTCCCGGCGCACCCGCTCACCGAGTCCGCCGTGCGCGAGTTCGCCGCGCACTGGGACTCTTGAGCGGGCCGCGCGAGGCGCGAAGCGGAGAGGAGACGCGTTCCATGGCCGACGAGATGCGCCTGCGCGCCGTCGGGGTCGTGCGGACCCCGAAGAACGAGGAGGGGCACTCGGTCATCGAGATAGTCCCCGACCTGGACGGCATCCTCGACGGCATCGAGGAGTTCTCCCATCTGCTGGTGCTCTACTGGGCCCACCTGCGCACCCGCCGCGACCCTCCGGCGATCAGGACGCATCCCTTCGGTGACGCGGACCTTCCCCTGACGGGGATCTTCGCCACGCGGAGCCCGGCGCGGCCCAATCCGGTGCTGGCCGACGTCGTCCGCCTCGTGAAGCGTGACGGCAACACCCTCACGGTGGCCGGCCTCGACGCGCTGGAGGGCAGTCCCGTGATCGACATCAAGCCGTCGACCCGCGGCGACCACCCCTCCGAGGGCGTGCGCGTGGCCGCGTGGCTGGACCGGAGCCCCCGCGCGTGAAGCGCGCGAGGCCGGGTGATAGCCTGACGCCGGCAAGGCCATCCGGCAGTCGCGGCGGCGGAGGACGAGCGGACGTGGCATCGACGCACCGTATACGGGCTCGCACCCTCGTCATCCTGACGAGCCTGGCCCTCGCCCTCCTGCTCCTCGCTCCGGCCGGGGCGGCGGCCGGCCTCAAAGCGAAGATCGACGCGGCCCTGCAGCGGCACGGCATGTCCGGGTCGGGCACCTCGGTCGCCGTGTACGACCTCACCTCCAAGCGATACCTCTACTCGCTCCGCTGGGATGCGCTCCGCCTGCCGGCGTCCAACGAGAAGCTGGTGACCTCGGCGGCCGCGCTCGCCACCTGGCCGGCCACGCATCGCTTCACCACCCAGCTCTTCATCGACGGGGCGGCGCCGGACGAAGAGGGCGTGGTCCGCGGCAACGTCTACCTGCGCGGCCTGGGCGACCCCAGCCTCTCGACCACCGCCTTCCAGGAGCGCCGGCTCCGCTTCCGCACGTCCAACATCCGCGACTTCGTGACCCGCCTGCGGACGCTCGGGGTCAAGCGGATCACCGGGCGCGTCGTCGCCGACGACGGCTACTTCGACCGCGCCCGCACCGTCTCGACCTGGCGGCCCAGCGTGCTCGGCTACTGCGGCCCGCTCTCGGCGCTCACCCTGAACACGGGCGTGGGCGCCGACGACCGGTACGTGCGCGACCCGTCGCTGTGGGCGGCGGGCAAGCTCACGAAGCTCCTGCGCGCCGCGGGCGTGCGGGTCGTGCACGCCGCCTCACGCGGGGTCGTGCCGGCGACGGCGACGCTGGTCCACACCGAGCGCTCGGCGACCCTCAAGCGCCTCCTGGCGGCGATGAACAAGCCCAGCGACAACTTCATCGCCGAGGAACTCCTCAAGGGGATCGGCGCGAGCGCCTCCGGCGCCGATACGTCCACCGGCGGGGCGGGAACGACCGCCGCCGGCGCCGCCGCGGCCAAGCGCTACCTCGCCGGCGCCGGCATCACGAAGGGATTCCGCATCCGCGACGGCTCGGGCCTGAGTTACCAGAACAAGCTCAGCGCCCACACCGTGGTCAGGATCCTCGGAGTGGCCTCCAGGCGCGCGGACTTCACCGTCTTTCTCAGGTCGCTCGCCGTCGCCGGCGTCGACGGCACGCTCCGGTATCGCATGCGCGGCACGCCCGCCGCGGGCAACGTGCGCGCCAAGACCGGCACCCTGGCCGCCGCCAGCAGCCTCTCCGGCTACGTCACCACCGCCAACCGGCACACGCTCACCTTCGCCATTCTCATGAACGGAAGCTCCCTGCCGGTGGCGCAGGCGCAGGCGGCGCAGGACGCGGTCGCCGTCGCCCTGGCCCGCTCCAGGCCCTGACGGGAGGGGAGTAAAGGGTCAGCGCAGCTCGCGCTCGGCGACCACCTCACGCTTGAGGACGCTCACGAGCCGCTGGAGCGCGGCGAAGACGTTGTCGCGGATGTCGCCGGCCACCAGGACCTTCATGATGTCGTCGCCCACGGCCAGCGTGCCTTCGTTGACCCAGGCGCGCACCGCGACCACCCCCGGCCAGCTCCCGGCTTCGGCCAGCGCCTGCTCGAGCCGCGCCCGGTCGGCGCGCAACTCCATGCCGGCGACCGGCTCACCAGAGCGCGAGGCGCCGCGCACGATCCCCTGGTGGACCAGCAGCATGCCGATGCCGGCGGCCTCCGGTCGGGCCTTGACCTCGACGATCCAGTCGTCTACGTCGGGTGCGTCCACGCCTAGACCTGGTTGTAGAACCGCTGCTCGTGAAGCGCGCCGGGAGCGTCGCTCGAGAGCTCGGCGCCGCCGGGCGCCAGCAGCACGACGCGCTCGCCGATGAACTGCAGCCGGGCGTCGAGCGCGTACGTCAGGCCGCTGCAGAAGTCGATCAGGCGCTTGGCGAGCTCGGGCCCGCAGCCCTGCAGGTCGACGACCACAGGGCTGCCCGAACGCAGACCCGCGGCGATACGCTGCGCGTCGTCGAACTCCTTCGGCGCGACCAGAGCGAACTCGGTGCGCGGCGCGCGCACCAGGGCGAGCGAACGCGGCGCCTCGTCGTACCGGCGGCGCTCGGCCGGCGCCTCCGCGCCGTCGTCTTCGACGTCGTCGTAGTACTCGTCGTAGTCATCGTACGCGGCGCCGAACTGCTCGACCACCGCGCGAAAGGATCCTGCCAGACTCATCGACCCTCCGGCCTCCCGTCGCGCCGGGCACGCCTGAAGCACGCGACTCGGGAGGACTCGTCCGCTGTGACGGAGCGCGCCCGTCTACTCCTTCGCCGCCGGACCCGCCCGCGCCTGCACGGCCGAAGGCTACGACTTCCCCGGTCCGCCTTCGGCGGCCCGCGCCTCCCGCCAGTGGCGACGGCAGGCCGGGGCCAGCCGCCACTCGCCCGTCTCGGCCTGCACGGGGACCCAGATCACGTCCGGGTCCCCGGGCTCGGGCAGCGGCAGTCCGCAGTCGTGGCAGTGCTGCATCTCGTGCTCGTCGCCTTCACTGAAGAACGGGAACAGTGGCTCTTCCACGGCTCCTCCTTCCGGAGACATCCGACCGCGCCGGGCCGGCCGCACACCCTTTACTGTAGGCCGCCGACGGACGCATGACAACGTAGCGCGGTCACCTGCGGACGCCTCAGCGTGGGAGGGCGGATCTTCGCTCGCTCGACGGGCCCGGCACGCCCGGCGGACCCGGCGGCAGTCGGGCGCAGCCGCACCGCACCTCCAAGGGCCTGACGCAACGGCATCGGGCTGCCCGGCCGGCGAGACCTTGCTACTCTGCCGACATGAAGCTGCGGCATTCGTACCGGCGCTTCGGGCGCCGCCGGCGCGCAAGGTGGCCGCTCGCGGTGGCCGCCGCGCTTCTGGGCGCCCTCGTCCTCGCCGGCGCCGGCTTCCTCTACGTCGGCCGAGCGAACGTCCCCGCGCCGGACGCGGCCGCGGGAGCGGCATCCCCCGGCGCGTCGTCCTCCCGCTCGCCCTCAACCGCGGCGACGTCGGATCCATCCGCCGCCCCGAGCCCCTCCGCGACGCCGGCCTCCCCAGCCACGCCGTCCCCGCTGCCCACACGGATCGCCGGCGGGCAGCCCGTGCCGATCCTCGTCTACCATCACATCACCCCGAGACTCGGCGGTGACAAGCTCCTCCACGTCAGCCCAGCCCAGCTCGAGTCGCAGCTCGCGTACCTGCGTGACCACGGCTACGAGGCGGTCACGATGCGACAGGTCTACGACGCATGGACAGGCGTGGGAACGCTGCCGAAGCGGCCGATCGTGCTGACGTTCGACGACGGCTACGTCGACCAGGTCAGGAACGCGGGCGCCATCCTGCGCCGCTACGGCTGGCCGGGGGAGCTCGCCCTCGTCTTCAACATCCTCTACAAGGGCTCGCAGGCTCCGGCCGTGAGCCTCACACCCGAGCTCGTCCGGCGGCTCGTCGACGACGGCTGGGGCATCGAGTCTCACTCCGTGTCGCATCCCGATCTGAGAACCATCACGGCGCGAGAACTGCGGCACGAGATGGAGTACTCGCGAAAGCGCCTCGAGCAGATCTTCGACGTGCCGATCGACTTCTTCTGCTATCCGGGCGGCAACCACAACGACAAGGTGGAACGAGCGGCCCGTGAGGCCGGCTACCTTGCGGCAACGACCATCCGGCCCGGAGCCGCCACCCCGGCCGACCTCTACGCGCTCCCGCGCATCTTCGTCTGGTGGGGTGAGCCGGTCGGCACCTTCGGCAAGCGCATCCGGGACGCGGTCGCGGAGGCCGGAAAGTGATCCCGTCGGAGCTGGCCACCTGCCCTACCTGTGCGTACGCGCTCCGCCTTCGCGCTGCCTGAAGCCAGGCGGTGGCGGCCGGCGCGGCCGGGCGGTGGCGGCCGGCGCGGCCGGGCGTATACACTTCCGACAACAAGGCCGCCGTCGAGGTCCAGCGTGACCGGCGCGGCACACGATCCCGGACAGGCTGCGGCGTGCCGCGCCGCAGCGAGCGACACACGGGAGGCGCCCATGAAGAAGGCCCTCACCCTCGCCCTCATCACGACCGCACTGGCCCTGCTCCTCCTCCCCGCGGCGCCAGTGGCCGCCATCACTCCCACCAAGGCGGAGAGAGCCGTCATCAAGCTCGTCAACAAGGAACGCGCCAAGCAGGGACTGGCGACGGTCCGCTTCAACGCCGCCCTCACCCGCGCCGCGCGCGCCCACTCCCGCGAGATGGCGCGGCGCGGTGTGCTCACCCACCGCAGCGCCAGTGGCGCCACCGTCGCGGGGCGCGCCGTCGCGAACGGCTACAGGCGCAGCGGCTACCGCTACTGGACCGTCGGAGAGAACATCGCCTGCGCCCGCTCCGGGACGCTCCTCGCGACGCCGACCGGCGCGGTCTACCTCTGGTCGCGCACCGGGACACACCGCCGGATCATGCTGCGCAGCGTCTTCCGCAACGTCGGCGTCGGTGTGGCCACCGCGGCGAACGGGACCCGCTACTTCACGATCGACCTGGGACGCCGCACACGCTGAGGTCGAGCGGGGAGCCCCGAGAGCCGGGCCGTAGTCGCTAGAGCCCGGCGGGCGCGGGGCGGCGAGAGCGGCGGGCGGCTCGCCTAGAAGCGGCCGCCCGTCCAGGCGCCGGCGATCGACTCGTAGCGCACGACGGCCCCCGTGTGCGGCGCATGGATCATCTGCCCGCCGCCAACGTAGATCCCGACGTGCCGGCTGAAGCTGCTGCTGCCGAAGAACACGAGATCGCCCGGCCTGAGGGCGCCGAGCGCGACGGGAGTGCTCGCCTGCTGCTGCAGGGTCGCGCCGTGCGCCAGACCGACGCCCACCTGGGCGTAGCAGTACATCGTGAGGCCGGAGCAATCGAAGCCGCTCGGACTCGCGCCGCCCCAGACGTAGGGAACGCCGAGGTAGCGCTGCGCGATCGCGACGACGGCCGGATGGCCGGCGCCGGCCGGCGTGGAGGAACCGCCGGCGCCCGAAGACGAGCCGCCGCTCAAGCCGGACGAGGAACCTCCGGCCGACGAGGTCGAAGCCACGGCGCCGGCGGCGGCCGTTTCGGCGGCCGCCTCCGCGGCGGCTGCTCTGGCGGCCGCCGCCTCCCTCGCCTCGAGCTCCGCGATCTCGGTCTCGAGGCCGCTCGCCACGCCTTCGAGCCGGGACTGGAGAGCGACCACCTCGTCCCTTGTCTCCTTGCGCCGGACGACCAGCTTCTCGGCGGCCCTCCGGTCCAGCACAAGTGCGAGACGGCGATCGCGGACCTCGCGGCGGCGCGCCGCCGCGGCGGCCGCCGCGGCGGCATCGCTCTCTCCGACGCGCGCCATCATCGAGACCTGCACGACGAGGTCGTTGAAGCTGTGCGACGAGAGCGCGACATCGATGAAGCTCACGTCCGGCGCCATGTAGAGCTGCCGGGCGCGCGCGGCGAGCTGTCCGGTGGCCGCGCGCAGCTCGCGCTCCGCGACCGTGAGCAGCTCCCGGTTGCGCTCCATCTTGGCCTGCACCTCGCGCAGCCGGCCGGTCGCCTCGTTGTACTGCTCGACGGCGACGTCGGCGCGTTCGTGGATGCCGTCGAGCTCCGCCTTGACGGCCTGGAGGCGAGCCTCCTTGACCGAGGCAGGCGACGCCTGGGCCGGAGAGCAGACGCCGGCAAGCGACGCGAGGACGACGATGCCGGCCGCGCCGAGCAGGCGAGACCAACGCCTGGCGCACATCCGCATCGCCTCCTTCGGGCGCGGCCGGGACTGCGACCCGCCGCGCACGGCGGGCTCGAGGCGCCGTTCCTCGATGACCCGGCAGATGACCGTCTTCCCCGCGACCGCTCCGATACCTGCACGTCTGCCGTCATCGCCTCGCCGCAGCCGCGCGCGGCTCGCGAGCCGGGATCACGACAGGTAAGATGGGCATATGCTCATAATCGCCGCCCCGCGCCGCGGCCCCGCAGGCTACGCGCGGCAGCTGAACCGCCACCAGGGAGTGTCCAACGATGTCGAACGTCGCAGTAGTAGGCGCCAGCCCCGACGAGGAGCGCTACTCCCACAAGGCCATGAAGCTCCTCAAAGAGAAGGGCCACACCCCCGTACCCGTGGCGCCCAAGCACGATCGCATCTGCGACACGGACGTCTTTCGCACGCTCCGCGAGGTGCCCTGCGACGTCGACACCGTCTCCATGTACGTCGCGGCGGCGCGCCAGGAAGCGATCATCGACGACATCCTCGAGCTGGCGCCCAAGCGCGTCGTCTTCAACCCGGGCACGGAGAACGAGGCGGCCTACGCCTGCCTCAGGGACAGCGACATCGAGGTCGTCGAGGCGTGCACGCTCGTGCTGCTCACGACCGGCCAGTTCTGACGGGGCAGGTCGCAGCCGGACGCTGAGGGTCGCGC
>CAYTRM010000086.1:0-9400 GCA_964440225.1 uncultured Thermoleophilia bacterium
ATCTTCGGCGACGCGTGGCAGCCGGCGGTCATCCTCGTCCAGATCATGGTGGTGATGGGCCTCCTCAAGTGCCTGAGCAATCCACTCGGCTCCGTCCTGCTCGCCAAGGGGAGGGCGGACGTCGGTTTCTGGCTCAACGTCGCGGGCACGGCCGTCACGGTCGCGGTGCTGTGGACCGTGGTGTCGCGTGGGACCGAGGCCGTCGCGTGGGCGCACACCGGCGTCAACCTCCTGTTCTTCGTCGTCGAGCTGCTGATCATCCGCCGGATCATCGGGATGGGCGTGGTCAGCTACCTTCGCCGACTGGCGCGCACGGCCCTCGCCACCCTCGTGATGGGCGCGGCCGTCGTGGGCGCGTACTACCTCATGAGGGCGACATCAGTCGCTGACTACCTGCAGCTCATCGCGCTTATCGTCGTCGGCGTCTCCGTCTACGCGCTCACGTGGCTCCTCGTGGCGCGTAGCTACGTCATGGGCCTGGTCCGGCTTCTCGTCCGGCGCTCACCGGGGCGGGCCTGATGCCGGGGCTGATCGGCATGACGTGCGGGACGGAGGCGCCGGATGCCTGCGCGGCCGCCGTCACCCGCATGCGCGGCCTCATGACCCACCCGCGATTCGGTGAGGTGGATGCCGCCTGGAACGATCGGCTGGTGGCTGCCGCCCGCGTCCACACGGGGCGTCTCGCAGGCCCGACGCAGCCGGCGAGCCGGCACGGGCTAGTGGGCTGGCTCGACGGCGAGATCGTGAACGCGCGCGGACTCGTCCCGGGGGAGCCCGGGGCCGAGCCCGGCGACGCGGGGGTGCTTCTCGAGTTGCTCGCTCGCGACGACCCCGGCGCCGCCTTGCGCGCGGCCGACGGGTCCTTCGCCGGCGCCGTGTACGAGCCCGGGACCGGCGTCGTCCGTCTCGTGAGCGATCGCTTCGGCCTGCGGCCGCTGTACTGGCTCGTGCATCGCGACCGGCTCGTGTGGGCATCCACCCTTGCGGCGCTGCTCGCTCTGCCCGGCTTCATCCCGCGCATCGCGCAGCGCACGGTCGACGAGTTCCTGACGTGCGGTCACCCCGTCGGCGATCACACGCTGTTCGAGGGGGTCAGGCTGCTTGATTCCGGCACTGTTCTGACGTTCGGGCAGCGCGGTGAGGTGAGCCTCGAACGGTACTGGTGGTGGGACCGCGTGCGCCCCGCCGGCGCCTCGCGCCTGGACGAGGCCGCGGACGAGCTCGGCCGGCGGCTGCGACGCGCCGTCGAGGAGAGAGCGCCGGCGGACCAGCGGGTCGGGGTATCGCTGAGCGGAGGGCTGGACTCCCGAGCGCTCCTGGCCGCCGTTCCCGAACGGCCGATCCTGCCGGCGGTGACTTTCGGCCGCGCCGGCTGCGTCGACGTGGCCATCGCCGCCAAGGTCGCGGCGCTCAAGGGGGCCGTGCACCACGTGGCGCCACTGACCCAGCGGGGCTGGCTGGCGCCGAGGCTCGAGGGGGTCTGGTGGACGGACGGCCAGTTCAACATCGTGAACATGCACGGCATCGAGGCAGCCGACGTCTACCGGGAGGTGTGCGACGCGCATCTCGACGGCTATGGCGGCGACTTCATCCTCGGCGGGATGTACATGGGGGACAGCGACACGTGGGGTCGCTTCTCACCCGAGCTCGTGGCCCGGCGCATGAAGGCGCCTCCCGGATCCTTTGGACCTCTCGCGCCGTGGGACGCCCTGGACCGCAGTGATTACTACCTCATAGAGAACCGTGCGCGCCGCATGAACAACGCCGGCACGCGGGTGATGCAGGGTCTCGTGCAGGAGCGCAAGCCGCTTCTCGACGGCGACGTGGTGGAGTTCGCGCTCGGGCTGCCGGACGCGTGGCGCGCGAACGGCCGGCTGTACCGGCGCATGCTCCTGCGCGCCTTCCCCGAGTACTACCGTCGCATCCCGTGGGCGAGCATCGGCGTGCCGATCAGCTGGCCGCGGGGAGTGCGGCGCATCGGCAAGACGTACCACCGACGCGACCGGCGCGGCGACGGCACGATGCGCGCCTTCGGCCTTCCGGGACGCTACTACGTGCGGTATGCGGACTATGCCGCCTGGCTGCGCCTGCCGCCCGCGCGCGGCTTCATCGAGTCGCTCCTTCGCGCCCCGGATGCGCTGTATCCGGAGTACACTTCGAGGTCGGACGTTCTGAGGCTGTGGGATGAGCACCTTGCCGGCGCCGACAGGGCCGTCGAGGTGGGCAGGAGGCTCACGTTGGAGATCTGGCTGCAGCAGGTGTTCGCCGAGCGTCTGCGCCCCTGGTCGGAACCGACGGAGGAGCTCCGGTGAGGGAGACGGGCGAACGGCCGCCGAGGCGCGACTTCCTCGTCTTCGGCGCCCCCGCGATCGGCGAAGAGGAGATCGCCGAGGTGATCGCCTCGCTCAGGAGCGGGTGGCTGGGGACGGGGCCCAAGGTGGCGCGCTTCGAGTCGGACTTCGCCGCCTACACCGGCGCGCCCCACGCCGTGGCCGTGAGTTCCTGCACGGCGGCGCTGCACCTCTCGATGCTCGCGCTGCGGGTGCGGCCCGGCGACGAGGTGGTCACCACGGCGCTCACGTTTGCCGCGACCGTCAATGCGATCATCCACGCCGGCGCCACACCCGTGCTGGCCGACATCGATCCGCTGACGATGAACCTCGATCCGGAGGCTGCCCGCGCCGCCGTGACGCCGCGCACGCGGGCGATCCTGCCCGTGCACTTCGCCGGCCGCGCCTGCGACATGGGCGCGCTCGTCGCCCTCCGCGACGAGCGCGGTCTGGCTCTCATCGAGGACTGCGCCCACGCGATCGAGACCGAATACCACGGGCGGCATGCGGGCACGTTCGGCGACTTCGGTTGCTTCAGCTTCTACGTCACCAAGAACGTCGTCACCGGGGAGGGCGGCATGGTCCTCGCGCAGCGCGAGGAGGATGCCGCCCGCATCAAGGTGCTCGCCCTGCACGGGATGAGCAAGGACGCCTGGAAGCGGTTCTCGGACGAGGGATACCGCCACTACTTCGTCACCGAGTGTGGCTACAAGTACAATATGACCGACCTGCAGGCGGCGCTCGGCATTCCCCAGCTCGCGCGCGTCGAGCGCAACCGCGCCCGGCGGGAGGCGATCTGGGAGCGCTACCAGGAGGCCTTCGCGGCGCTCCCGCTCACCCTCCCGGCCCCGCCCGAGCCCGGCACCCGGCACGCGTATCATCTCTATACCGTCCTCGTGGACGAGGAGCGCTGCGGCGTGGCCCGCGACGACTTTCTCGAGGCGATGACGCGCAGCAACATCGGCGTGGGCGTCCACTACCTCTCGATCCCCGAGCATCCCTACTACCGGGAGCGCTTCGGCTGGCGGGTCGAGGACTACCCGGAGGCGCGGCGCGTCGGGCGACAGACGGTCAGCCTGCCCCTGTCGCCGGGGCTGGCCGATGCCGACGTCGAGGATGTGATCGCCGCGGTGCGGGGGGCTCTCGGCGCGTGAGCGGCCTGCGCGTGGCACACTCGTTCGACGTCTGGCTTCCCCTCACGATGACGTGGGCGGCGACGCAGGTACACGCCGCGAACGTCGATCTCGCGATCGTGCTCGCGGATGCCACCGAGAATCTGGACGCCTTTCCACACAGTCCCCTGTACACGGTCACCGGTCCGCGGGAGGCGGCGGCGGTGCGCGCCGCGCGGCGCGCGCACCGCCGCGCCTACCCG
Organism: uncultured Thermoleophilia bacterium; assembly: GCA_964440225.1. Taxonomy (GTDB): domain Bacteria; phylum Actinomycetota; class Thermoleophilia; order UBA2241; family UBA2241; genus CAIXSE01. The sequence continues at coordinate 3,706 of CAYTRM010000086.1, forward strand.
CGGTCGTACCGCCGCGCCCTTCGCAGTCATCGGCCGCAGATCCTCCACTCCCACTTCGGGTACCGGGGGTGGGCGGACCTTCCCTTGGCGCGGCGCTCCGAGGTCGCCCACGTCGTCACCTTCTACGGGCAGGATGTGACCATGTATCCGCGCCGCTGGCCGGTGTGGCGGCGGCGGTACGCGGAGCTCTTCGCGGCTGCGGATCTCGTTCTCTGCGAGGGCCCGTACATGGCCTCCTCCATCGTGGCCCTGGGGTGCCCGCAGAACAGGGTCCAGGTCCAGCGGCTTGGCGTCGATCTGACGCGCTTGCCGTGCCGCCCGAGAAGCCTGGGTGCGAACGAGACGCCACGGGTGCTCATCGCGGGCGCGTTCCGCCCGAAGAAGGGCATCACGGCCGCCCTTCGCGCCGTCGCCGCCGCGCGCGGGGCCGGACGGCGCGTCTCGGTCACCATCGTCGGCGGCTCCAATGGCGGTCCGGTCGAGGAGGAGGAGCGCCGCCGCATCGACGAGACGGTGCGTGAGATGCGGCTCGACGACGCGGTGACCTTCACCGGGATGATCCCGTACGAGAGGCTGCTCAACGAGATCGCCCGGCACCACGTCTTTCTCTCACCCAGCGTCACAGCGCCCGACGGCGACAGCGAAGGGGGTGCGCCGGTCACGATCATCGAGGCGGCGGCGAGCGGGATGCCGGTCGTGAGCACCGCCCACTGCGACATACCGGAGGTGGTGGAGGACGGTGTGACCGGGCTGCTGGCGCCCGAGGGCGACCAGGCGGCGCTCGATGCGCTGCTGTGCCGCCTTCTGAGCCACCCGGAGAGTTGGCCGGAGATGGGGGCGGCGGCCGGGGAGTTCGTCCGCCGCCGCTTTGATTCTCGCGCGTGCGCGGCCGAGCTCGTGCGACGGTACCGGGCCCTGGTGGAGGACTGAACTCAGTGGAGCTCCGCGTGATCCGGGTTCGCGAAGCCTCCTCCGCGGAGTGGGACGCGGCCTTGGCCGCAAGCCCTTCCGCCGTGTTCTTCCAGTCCCGGCAGTGGGCCGAGGCCTGGGCAGCGGCCAGGGTGGGCGAGTACCGGCCTGGCCCGATGCTGCTCGGCTTCAGCGACGGGGCGCACGCCGTGGTGCCGATGACGCTCGCGCGCACCACCCGGGGTCTGCTGCGGAAGGCGCTCTTCTCGCCGGCCGGCACGTACGGGGGCTGGCTGGGCGAGGGTCTGAGCGCGGATCACGCGAGCCTGCTCGCTCTCTGCATGGTCCGCCACGCCTCGGCGATCTGGTGGCGAGTGAGTCCCTACGAGCCGTTCCCTCCGGCCGTGGAGGGATTGCCCTCGGGTGTCGCGTTCGAGCCGGAGACCACCGACGCGCTCGACCTCACGGCAGGTTTCGACGCCGTGCGCTCCGGGTTCTCGCGGGGGCACCGCTCGGCCGCCAACAAGGGGCGACGGCTCGGTGTCGAGGTGTCGCCGGCCCGCTCGACCGCCGAGTGGCGGGCGTACCTCGCGCTCTACGACGAGTCCCTGCGTCGCTGGGGCGGGGTGGGCGGCGTTGCGGACTACCCCGCCCGGCTCTACGAGGAACTGCGGCGCATCACCACCGGGCAGACGCTGTGGCTCGCCCGGTACGAGGGACGCGTCGTCGCCGGAGCCCTGTGCTTCTCGACCCCGCTCGTGACGGTGTATTGGCACGGAGCTACGGATACGGCTGTGGCGAGCCTGAGGCCGTCGACGCTGCTCATCGAAGAGATCGTCCGCGATGCATGCGGCAATGGCCGCTCATGGTTCGACTTCAACCCGAGCGGCGGGCTTGCCGGCGTCCGGGAATTCAAACGACGCTTCGGGACGCAGCCGCTCGACTGCCCCGTGGTCACGTGGACCCGGCGCCTCGCGGGACTCGCCGGGCGCCTGCACTCCGCCCGCCGCCGCTGTCAGTCGTAGTACTCCTGGTAGCGGTAGTACTTGCCCTTGCCCGTGCGGCGCACTCCGCTCACGACGATGCCGAGCGCTCGGGTCCTCGTGCGTGAGAAGAAGTCCTCGACGCCCTTGATGGTGTCGGCGGTGGTCTCGTCGAGGCGGAGAAGCACGAGCATGCCGTCGACCGCCGACGCCATGGCCGCCGCGTCGCCGACCGCGAACATCGGCGGTGCGTCGACCAGCACGTAGTCGGCGTTCTTGCCGAGCTCGGTGAGGACGGCGCCGAACTGCTGAGAGGCGACGATCTCACCGGGGTTCGGCGGCAGGGGTCCGGACGGCAGGACGATGATCTTGAGGTCGCCCGAGGCGCTTCGGCCGTGCTGGGTGCTCACCGCCTGACGCCCTTCGAGCGTGGTCAGCGAGGGACCGGCGTCGTTGAACGTGAGCGTCTGCGTGGCCTCCGCCAGAGTGGCCGCTCCCGACACGACGCTGGTGACGCCGCGTGAGTTGGCGATCTTGAAGAAGCGGTGCAGGGAGGGTCTCCGGAGGTCGCCCTCGACGATGGCCACGCGCTTGTCTGCGCGAAGCAGGGCGACGGCGAGGTTGGCGATGGTCGTCGACTTGCCCTGGCCCGGCAGAGGGCTGGTCACGAGTATGGTCTTGAGGTCGTTGTTGAAGTTCACGAACTCGAGGTTCGTCCGCAGAAAGCGGTACGCCTCCGCGGTGGCGCTGCGCGGGTCGTCGAGGACGACCAGCTTGTCCGGGCTGCGGTCGCGCCGCCGGAATTCGGGGATCGCGGCGATGACGGGGAGACTGGTGCGCTCGGCGATCTCCTCGGCGCTGTGGATCTTGACGTCGAGCGAGTCGCGCAGGAAGGCGAGGCCGACTCCGAGGACGAGGGCGGCGGCCACCGCGAGCGCGCCGTCGCGCAGCGGCTTGGGGCTGGAGGGAGTGCTCGGCGGCTGCGCCGCCTCGCCGACGGCCAGCCCCCCACTCGCCAGCGGCTTGAGCACCTCGAGCTGGCTGCGCCGCTCCACCAGCGCCGTGCGCTCGACGCTGCCCGACCGGGAAAGCCGGATCTGCTCGTCGACGAGCTCGATGGCCTCGTCGAGCGACTTCTGGAGCGTCCGCTTGCGCCAGGCCACGAACTCCTCCGCGAACGCGTTGGCCAGCGCAGCGGCGTCGTCGGCGTCGGGTCGCTCGGCGGTGACGTTGATGATGTCGGTGTTGGGGTCCGCCTCGGCGGCGACGTCGGCCATGAGCGTCGCGGGCTGGTCGTCCCAGCCGAGGCGCCCCTTGGCGCCGGCGGCGATCTCCGGTGTGACCACGAAGCTGGCCAGCGTCTGCAGTTCGCGCTCGTCGGGCTTCGACAGGTCGACGCTGGCGCCCACGGCGACGCTCACCGATGGGGACTGCGACTGGGCGATGACCCTGGCCGTCGACGAGTAGAGCGTCTGCTGGAAGAGGCTGAAGACGATGACGATGGCCGGGATGATCACCAGCGTCTCGATGACGATCCACTTGCGCCGCCACAGCACCTCAGCGTAGTGCCGCAGACCCGTCGAGGACTGACTCTGGTCGGTCAAGGCGCTCGCCTTTCGTCGTGATGCCGTGTCGGTGCGGAGTATAGCGCAGAGGCCGCCGGCAGCCGCCACAACCGCCACAGCGTGAACAGGAACAGGCCCAGCAGCAAGGCGTTGCGCGCCACGACCACGGCGAGAGTCTCGGGCGACATGTCGAGCAGGCGCCAGTACAGCGCCGGGAACTCGACCTGGGTGAGCAGGAGCGCGAGGCCGCCGAGCAGCGCCACCCACTTGTCGCGCGCGGCGACCAGGGCCCACGCCGGGAGCGTCCAGATGAAGTACTGCGGCGAGAGCACCTTGCCGAACGTCATCAGCGCGAGGATGAGCGCGAGGACGGTGAGCGCCTGGTCGGGCAGGGAGGCGCTCAGGCGCGCGCGGCGCTGCCACGCCAGGTAGTAGACGGCGGCGACGGCAAGGAGCGTGAAGCCGCCGGAGAGGTCGGCGAGCGGACCGACGCCGGGCGCGACCAGCGAGTGGGAGCCGTGGCTGTGGCCCCACGTGGCCTGGATCACGCCGGTGAGCTCGCCGAACAGCAGCGGCGTGCCGAGCACGCTCTCGATCTGGAGCGGCCGCTCGAGGTGGTACTGGAAGACGTACCAGATGCCCTCCCACGAGGTGAAGACGTAGGGGAGGAAGGGCGCCGCCGCCGCGGCCGCGAAGGCGATCAGCGGCCAGAGCCAGCGTCTCGGCGGTCCGGCGAGGATCAGGACCAGCGGCAGGAGGGCGACGGGAGTGATCTTGAGGGCGAAGCCCATGCCCAGGACGAAGCCGGCGGCGGTGTACCAGCGGCCGGTGAGGCAGAGCAGGAAGACGGCGATGAGCAGCGCGACGACCACGTCGTAGCGGTTGACGATGATGGCGCCGGTGAGCGCGACGCCGACGGGGAAGAGGACCGCCGCGACGTACGCGCGCCCGCCGCGCGGCCACAGGCGGCAGGCGGCAAGCGCGGTCACCGCCGCCGTGGCGACGGTGAAGGCGCCCATGAGGAGGGTGAACCAGTGGGTGTAGGCGTCGCGATCCGCGGTGTGGCCGGGCAGCCGGAACAGCGGCACGGCGAGCGGCGGGTACTCGACCGTGAAGGAAGGCGTGAAGGGGCTCTCGCCGGCGGCGATGCGCTCGGCGTACCCGTGGTACACGCCGATGTCGGAGATGTCGTGCAGGCCGTACCAGAGATTCGGCAGCAGGACGACGAGCACGAGCAGCGTGAGACCGGCGGCCACGAGGATCGCCAGAGGCGCGCTGGACGTCCTGGCCGCCGCCGCCGGGCGCTCGCTTGTCGCCGCCTCGCTCACGCGCCGCGGAAGCTCCAGAGCTTGTTGACGACGAAGTTGAACGGGAGGACGCAGCCGATGGCGAAGAGCTGGCTGAGCATGACATCCACGCCGAGCTCGCCGCGGAAGAGCCAGAAGGCGAGCTCGTTCAAGCCGAGTCCGGCGATGCTCACGGTGAGGAACTTGGCGAACTCACCGCCCATCCTGCCGGTGGAGCGAAAGGTCCACCGGCGGTTGAACAGGTAGTTGTTGACGACGGCGACGCAGAACGCCAGGCCGCTGGCGAGGACCTCTACCGAGAACGGCGTCTGCTCGGCGAACTGCGCCCAGACGAGCAGGGTCGTCTTGAGGACGACGAGGTTGACGATGGTGCCGGTGGCGCCGACGATGGCGAACTTGACGAACTGCTTGCTGTTCTTCTGGAAGCGAGCGTTCAAGCATCACCCTGGGACGGCGGGGAGGACGGGCGCGCGGCGCCGCGGCGCCGGCCGCGCGGCCGCGGGCCGCCGTCATGATACGCGATGCCCCCGAGCGCGGAAAGCGGGGTGCGGCGGCGGCCCGGCCGGAGCGCGCCGCGGTCAGGCCGGCTGCGCCGCCTCGCGGCCGGCCAGCCAGGCGTCGATCTCGGCCATGACCGTGCCGAAGTCCGAGAGCGGCCGCCACTCGAGGCCCTCGGCGGCGCAGCGCTCGGCGAGGTGGCCGCGCGCGAAGGAGATGTCGGCCTCGCGCGCCGGGCAGAGGTCGCTCGGGCCGTCTCCGAAGACGACGACGACGTCGCCGGGGCGGCGCAGGGCGCGCAGGATCGCCGCCTTACAGCCGGAGAGCCCGCAGCGCGGGCAGTCGCCGAGGGCCTCGCTGAACTCGAGGCGATAGGGGGGGCCGTCGTCCGGGCCCGCGCCGACGAGCTCGCTCGCGAAGAGCCGCATCGGCG
>CAYTRM010000087.1:0-9331 GCA_964440225.1 uncultured Thermoleophilia bacterium
GCTCGCAGCTGCAGAACAAGACCGTGGCCATGCACATGCTGAAGTCCAAGCTGGTCGAGCTCGAGGAGCGGCTCCTGGCGGAAGAGCTGGCCCGCGAGCGGGGCGAGGTGCTCAACGTCGACTTCGGCAGCCAGATCCGCAGCTACGTGCTGCATCCCTACCAGATGGTGAAGGATCTGCGCACGGGGCACGAGGTCGGCAACACGCAATCCGTGCTCGACGGCGATCTCGACGGCTTCGTGCACGCGTACCTCGTGTGGCGCGCCGGCGGGAGCGAGCCGCGCAAGTAGCCGTGGCCCGGCCCGGCGACTACCACGTCCACACGCGCTTTTCGGACGGTGAGGGCGAGCCGTCCGACTGCGTCGAGAAGGCGCTGGCGCTGGGGCTCCCCGAGATCGGCATCACCGACCACCTCACGCCCGCGGTCCTCGAGGCCGGGGGTGACTGGAGCCTCGCCCGCGAGTGCATGGACGAGTACGTCGCCGCCGTGCGCGCCGCCGCCGCTCGCTTCCCCGGCGTCACCGTGCTGCTCGGCGTCGAGGCCGATTACGTGCCCGGTGCGGAGGACGAGCTCGCCGAGCTGCTGGACGCCCACCCCTTCGACTACGTCATCGGTGGGCTGCACTACGTGGACGGCTTCTCCTTCGACGAGCCGTCCACCCGCGACGACCCGCTGTGGGCCGATGCCGCGTCGCTGTACCGCCGCTACTACGCGCTGATCGCCGGCGCAGCTGCGTCCGGGCTCTTCGACGTCATCGCGCACCTGGACTACGTCATGCTGTGGGGGCGCCGTGCGGCGGCCGACATCACGGCGGCCGAGGACGCCGCGCTCGCCGCGATCGCCGCGGCCGGCATCGCGCTCGAGGTCAACACGACCGGCACGCTCGAACCGGCCGGCCTCATGCACCCGGCGCCCGCTCTGCTGGAGCGAGCCTGTCGCCTGGGCATCCCGATCGTCTTCGGCTCGGATGCCCACGAGGTCGCGCACGTGGGCTGGGAGTTCGACTCCGCGGTGGACCTCGCGCGGCGGGCCGGATACGGCACATCGCTCGAGCTCTCGTCGGGAGCCCGCACCTCCCTCATCTAGAGTCGTAGCGGGGTCTCGGTGGCCGCCGTCGAGGACTCGCGTGACGCGTGGCCAACTTTGCCCAACAACTGGCGTTGTCTGCCGGTCGCCGGTACTGCCATCATGCGCTTGATACTGTCGATCGACGGCGAGTTTGCGCAAGCGCTCGACCTAGGGGGTCCCGATGGCCGGCCACGCAGAACGCAGTCCACTTCGTGTCATCCTCGTCCTTGCGGCGGTCCTCCTGCTGAGTCTGGGAGTCGCCGGAGGCATCCGTACGGCGCTCGCCTCCGCGGAGAGCCCGTCGCCCGCCGCCGAGAAGGTCACTCTGCGGCTGGGCTGGGTCGTCGACGTCGAGAACCTCAACCCGTTCATCGGGTACGGATCGTCCTACGAGGTGTGGTGTCTGAACTACGACTTCCTGGTGGGCTACGACGCCGACGACGGCTCGCCGCGGCCGGCGATCGCCGAGCGCTGGGAGACGTCGCCCGACGGCAAGGTCTGGACCTTCCACATCCGGCAGGGCGTGACGTGGCAGGACGGCGAGCCGCTCACGGCCGCGGACGTGGCCTTCAGCATCAACTACATCGTCGACAACCAGCTCTCGTCGTACTCGACGTACACGAAGCTGATCGAGCGCGCCGAGGTCGTCGACGACCACACCGTGCGCGTGACCTGCTCCAAGCCCAAGGCGAACATGCTGACCATGTACATCTACGTGCTGCCGGAGCACATCTGGAGCAAGGTCGACCCGGGCAAGGTCGAGGTCTCGTACAGGAACGCGCCGCCCCTCGTGGGCAGCGGCCCCTTCCAGTGCGTGGAGTGGAAGAAGGGCGAGTACGTGCGCATGGAGGCCAATCCGGACTACTGGGGCGGCGCCCCGCACGTCGACGAGATCCTCTTCGAGTTCTACACGAATCCGGACGTCATGGCCCAGGACCTGCTCAGCGGGACTCTCGACGGCGCCAACGGCCTGCCCGCGGCGACCTTCCCTTCAATCGAGGACGACCCCGACCTCCTTGCGATCCCGTACAACATCCTCACCTGGGACTACCTCTGCTTCAACTGTTACGAGGAGCCCGCTTCCCAAGGGCACCCGGTGCTGCGCGACGTGAGGTTCCGCCAGGCGTTGTCGTGGGCGATCGACCGGCAGAAGTGCGCCGATCTCGGCAACAACGGGTACGCCCGGCTGGGGACGACCGTCATCACCCCCGGGCAGTGGCCCGACGACTTCGACGCTCACTACGCACCGACGCCTGAGGAGACCTTCGGCTTCGACCTGGACGAGGCTCGCCGCTTGCTCGACGAGGCCGGCTACACGGACTCCGACGGCGACGGCCTGCGCGAGTACGAGGGCGAGCCGATCCGGCTCCGCCTGAACGCGCGCACCGACTCGCAGTCGAGCCAGATCCAGGGCAAGCTGATCACCGGCTGGTTCAGGGACATCGGCCTGAAGATCGACTACACCGTGATCGACCCCGGCACACTCTCCGACATGCTGTATTCGACCACCGACGACGGCAACACCTACGCTCCCGACTTCGACATGTACCTGTGGGACTGGGGCGGCTACATGGACCCGGGCGACACCCTGTCGAGCTTCATCACCGACCAGATCTGGATGTGGAACGACCCCTGCTGGTCGAACGCCGAGTTCGACCGTCTCGCCGAGGAGCAGTACAGCGAGCTGGACAAGGCGAAGCGGCTCGAGCTGCTGCACCGCATGCAGCAGATCTTCTACGTCGAGGCGCCCTATGCCGTCATCGACTACCCCGACACGCTGCAGGCGGTCAACACGGCCAAGTGGGAGGGCTGGACCCCCTTCATGGGCGGCGCGGTCTACTACTCGCTGTTCAACATGGACAGCTACCTCAACCTGAAGCCCACGGCGGCGACCGGCGAGACGGCGAGCTCGGGGATCTCGACCTGGCTGATCGTGACCCTGGTGGTCGTCGGACTGGCGGTCCTTCTGGCGGCCGTGGTCCTGTGGCGCCGCCGCGGGAACGCGGTGGAGGAGTGACGGGAGGGCTGCCGCCCGAGCTGCGCGGCCGGCTGGTACGGCTGCGTCCGGTTACACCTGCGGACGCAGCCGCTCTGGCCGGCATCCTCGAAGAACCGGAGGTGGCCCGATGGTGGCGGCGCTCAGAGTGGGAGCGCGTCGACGCAGCGGGTGCCGCGACCTTCGCCGTCGAAGTCGAGGGCGTCGCCACCGGCTGCATCCAGTACTCCGAGGAGACCGACCCCGACTACCTGTCGGCGGCCGTCGACATCTTCGTCGCGACGGCGTACCAGGGTCGCGGCGTCGGCCCCGACGCGATGCGCACGCTCATCGCCTGGCTGGTCGACGGTTGCGGGCATCACCGGCTCACCGTCGACCCGGCGACGGAGAACGCCCGGGCCATCCACGTGTACGAGAAGCTCGGCTTCCGGCCCGTGGGCGTGCTGCGACGTTACGAGCGCGTCGAGGACGGGGTGTGGCGCGACGCGCTGCTCATGGAACTCCTGGCGGAGGACTTCGCGCGCGGCTGAGGCGCGGCCGCTCCCGCCTGCGCCGCCGCGCCCTCGATGGCGTCAGTCGTCCGGCGTGAACTCCGTGAGGAACAACGAGAGCGCCGCGAACTCGGCCTCGAGCTGTGACTCGAGCCGCCCGGGGTACCGCTGCTCGATGTAGCTCAGCGTGTCCTTCTTCGAGTGCCAGATCACGCGGTCCTTGAAGGTGTTGAGGTACCCGTCCTTGTCGCCGAGCAGCCAGTTCGTGGCCTCGAGGTAGAGATACGGGATGCCCGCCTTGCGGAAGGCGACGTGGTCGCTCCAGTCGCCGGTGGTCCCGTAGGGGTGGTCGTCGTTCAGCTCGGGGCTCGTCAGGACGAAGGTGTCCAGCTGGCGCGCCATGCTTCGGAACGCGAGCTGGGGCCAGGCGTCGTCCTCGGCGCTGTAGCAGTAGAGCCGGTCGCCGGTGGCCACCGAGTCGAAGTTGATCATGAGGACGGTCTCGGCCCGGGCCTGATCGCTCATCTCGGCGACGTAGTGCGCCGAGCCGCGGAGCCCCACCTCCTCGGCGCCGAAGGCGACGAACACCAGGGTGTAGGGGGTCGTCTCGTCGCGCAGCGCGTCGGCGAGCTGCATCATGAGCGCGACGCCGGTCGCGTTGTCGAAGGCCCCGCGGCCCGCCGCGACGGAGTCGTAGTGGGCGCCGATGACGATCTGCTCGGCGCTCGCGCCGGGCTTGACTGCGACGATGTTGCGCGAGCTCCGCGTGGCTTTGCCGGCGCGGAAGGTGAAGTCCTGGGTGTCGGGCACGTAGCCGAGATCGGTGAACCACTGCAGGATGCGGTCGCCGGCGCGGCGCTCGCCCGATCGGCCGGCGACCCGCGGGCCGATCTCATCCGAGAGCTCCGCGACGTACTCGTAGGCGTCGGTGCCGGCGGTCGGCCCGGCTACCGGCACGGCCTCATCGGCGGCGCGGGACGAGTGTGTCTGGACGGCGGCGACGCCGAGCGCGAGCAGCGCCGTCAGGGCGGCTGCGGCGACGGCGGCGAGGATCCTCCTGCGCATGGTCTCCCCTTCGAGAAGCGGTCACGGTATCGCCCTGCTTGTACACGCCCGGAGCCCGCCGGTCAATCTGCGGTAGCATGCGGGCATGGAACGCGACCCCCCGGCCGGCTCTCCCGTCGCGCCGTATCCCAAGATCGAACTGCACGTGCACCTCGAGGCGACGGTGCGCCCGGAGCGGCTGCTCGAGATCGCGCGCCGCAACGACGTGCGGCTGCCGGCGCGCACCCCCGGCGGGCTGCGTCGCTTCTGCGCCGTTCAGGGGTTCAAGGAGTTCATCGGCGTGTGGATCAAGACGACGGGCGTCCTGCGGCACGGCCGGGACTTCCGCCAGATCGTCGTCGACTACGCCGGCGACCTCGCCGGCCAGGGCTGCCGGTACGCCGAACCGCTCTTCTCGCCGTCCGAGCCTATGGCCCGCGGCGTTCCGTGGCAGGAGGTCTTCGAGGGCTACTGCGACGGCGCCGCCGAGGCGCGCGAGCGGCACGGCGTGGAGATGCGCTTCACGCCGGACATCACGCGCGACTTTCCACCCGAGATCGGCGAGCGGCTGGCGGAGTGGGCCGTGCGTTTTCGCGACCGCGGCGTCGCCGGGATCAGCCTCGGCGGCAGCGAGGACCGGTTCCCTGCGGAGCTCTTCACGCGTGCGTTCGCGATCGCCCGCGAGGGAGGGCTCAAGGCTGCGCCACACGCCGGCGAGATGGCCGGGCCGGCGTCGGTCCGCGCCGCGCTCGACGTGCTGCACGCGGATCGCCTGCGTCACGGCATCCGCATCGTCGAGGATGACGGCCTTCTCGCCGAGGTGGCCGCTCGCGGCATCGTCTGCGACGTGACTCCCATCAGCAACCTGCGGACGGGCGTCGTGAGCTCCCTGGAGGAGCACCCGCTGCCCGCCATGCTGCGGGCGGGCGTGAGGTGCTCCATCTCGAGCGATGACCCGGTGCTCATGGGCACGTCGCTCACGCGCGACTGCGTCGTCGCCGTCGAGCTCGGGCACACGCCGCGCGGCATGTACGAGGACGCCCTCTCTGGCGCGTTCTGCGACGCCGGCACGTGCGAGCGCCTGCGGGCGGCCGGAGACTCCTTCGACTGGGGCGCGGTCTCGGCCGGATAGGTCGTCCGCCGGCGTCCGGCGCAGACAGCAGCGTCCGGCGCAGACACCGGCGTCCGGCGCGCGCACCGGCGTGGTCCGGACGGTGCGCCGGCTTGCTCCGGCTACCGCGCGAGCAGGCCTCCGACGACGCCGTCGACCACGGCCGTCACGGCCGCGTCGACGGCCTCCGGGTCGTCCGTCCGGCGCAGTGGTCCGTCGACGAGGAGCGTCGCCAGCCCGTGGACCGCGGCCCACGCCGCCAGACCCAGGTCCCTCACGTCGCGAGCGGCGAAGGCCCCCTGCGCGACGCCGTCGGCGATGGCCTCGAGCAGCGGCCGGTACGACGCTTCGCCGGCCGCCTCGAGCCGCTCGCCGCCGGCCCTGCGCAGCTCCGGCCGGAACATGAGGCGAAAGCTCGCCGGGTCGTCGACGGCGAAGCGCACGTAGGCGGCGCCGAGCGCGCGGACGCGCGCCTCCGGGTCGCTGGGCGCAGTAGCGGCCGCGGCGCGCATGCGCTCACCCAGCTCGAGCAGGCTGTTCTCGACCAGTGCGGCGATCAGCGCCGCCAGATCGGCGAAGTGATGGTAGGGGGCGGCGTGGCTCACGCCGGCGCGCCGCGCGACCTCCCGCAGGCTCAGCCCTTCGAGACCGCGCTCGCGAAGGACCTCGGCGGCCGCCGCGAGCAGCGCCGCGCGGAGGTCGCCGTGGTGGTAGGTGTCTCGCGGAGCGCCGTCTGCCGGCGTGACCATGCCGCCCCTTCGCCGTCGATGTTGACAGTGTCAAGATACCCGGGTATCTTACCAGTGTCAAGATTGAGTGGACGGCGATGATCGAAGATGGAGAGCAGTCATGAGCGACAACACACGGGAACCCGGGCAGGCGCAGGATCTCAACGTGGTGCTGGGCGCCGGCGGGGGTACCGGCGGCGCCATCGTGCGCGAGTTGGTGGGGCAGGGCCGGCGCGTCCGCGCGGTGACGCGCAGCGGCGCGACCAGCGCGAGCACAGGGACGCTCCCGCCGGCGTCGTACGAGGACGTGGCCGCCGACATCACCGACGCGAGCGCGCTGGAGCGTGCCGTCGCGGGCGCCACCGTGGTCTACCACGCGGCGCAGCCGTCGTACACGCGCTGGGCGCAGGAGTTCCCGGCGATGACGCGGGGCGTGCTGACGGCCGCCGCCGATGCCGGGGCCAAGCTCGTGTTCGCCGACAATCTGTACATGTACCCGCCGCTGGACGGCGCCATGGACGAGACGACGCCGGCGACCGCTCAGACGAAGAAGGGCAAGGTGCGCGCCGCCATGGCGGCCGAGCTGCTGGCGGCGCACCGGGAGGGTCGCCTGCGGGTCGCCATCGGCCGCTCCTCCGACTACTACGGCGCCTGGGGGCCGGGCTCGGCGGTCGGAGATCGCCTCTTCAAGGCCGTGCTGGCCGGCAAGAAGGCGCAGTGGTTCGGCAGTCTCGATCAGCCGCACACGCTCGCCTACCTCCCCGACATGGCTCGGGCGTTCGTCGTCCTCGGCGATCGCGATGAGGCCGACGGCAAGGTCTGGCACACGCCGGCCGCGCCGGATCTCACCGGGCGCGAGTTCATCGAGCTCGCGGCGCGGGTCGCCGGAAGGCCGGCGAGGCCCGTGGCACTGAGCGCGGGAGCGCTCAGGCTGCCGGGCCTCTTCATACCGATCCTGCGCGAGTTCCCCGAACTCATGTACCAGTGGGAGCGGCCGTTCGTGAGCGACGCGAGCGCGTTCCCGGCCGCCTTCGGACCCTTCACCCCGACGCCTCACGAGCAGGCGATCGCCGCGACTCTCGAGTGGTACCGGACGCGGCGGTGATCCGGGCGGGCGGCGGGCGCGCCCGCCGCCCGCCGCCTTGCCCTCGCAATCCAGACCTGATAAGGTGGCTTTCAGACGACGGGAGCCGGTTCTCCCGCCCAGGCGCCACGCGCCGGGCTTTCCTCCCGCAGCAGACCCCAGACATTGTGACTACCGGGCAGTGTTCTGAATCGAAAGGAACACAAGTCCGTACTATGTCTGGTCGCCCCGAGGGCGGCTCCCCACAAGACGACCTCCCGCGCACGCCTCTGTATCCCAGCGAGCAGTCAAGCCCGCCGGTCGATGCAGCCCCGTCGCCGCGTACGGAGTCGCCGAGAGAGAGTGAACGAGTGAATCCCACCACCGATACGACCGTCGAGCGCACGCCGCAGCCCGACGAAGGACAGATGAAGCGCCGCCGCCGCGGCGGCCGCCGTCGCGGAAGCAGCGCCGGAGCCGCAGGCGCCGCGCAGGGCGAGCGCCAGCCGTCCGAGGCAGGCGCGCCGCAGCAGACGCCGGCCGGCGCCTACAACGCCGCTCCGAAGCCCGCAGCCGACGCGAAGCCGGCGGCCGAGGCGAAGGCCGGCGCCAAGACCGACGAGCGCACGCCGACCGGCGAGCGCACGCCGACCGGCGAGCGCACGCCGAGCCGGGATCGCGGACCACGCGAGGATCACGGCCCGCGCCGGGAGCGTAGCGGCGAGAGCGGCGCCCGCAAGCGCAGCGACCGCGACGGCAGAGGCCGCAGCGACAAGGGCCGCAGCGACCGTGGCGGCCAGGGCCGCCGGGGAGACCGCGGCGGTCAGGGCGTCGACGAGAGCTACACGGAGCGCAAGCACGTCCAGCGTCCCGACGGCCCCGCCCCTGAGGTCGACATCCCGGCCTTCGCCGCGCTGGGGCTCACCGGCGACCTGCTCGCCGGCGTCGCCGCCATGGGCTACGAGACGCCCACCCCCATCCAAGAGCAAGCCATCCCGCGCGTCCTCGAGGGACGCGACGTGGTGGGCTGTGCGCAGACCGGTACCGGCAAGACGGCCGCTTTCGTCCTGCCCATTCTTCAGCGCATGACAGGCCCGACCGTAGCCGACGGCCGCACCGCCCACCCGTCCGCACTTGTCGTCACCCCGACCCGCGAGCTCTGCGGGCAGATCGAAGAGGTCGGCGAGACCCTCAGCACGTACAGCGGCCGCAGCGTCGTCGCCGTCTTCGGCGGGGTGCCCTACGATCCGCAGGCGAAGCGCATCCGCAAGGGCGTCGACCTCCTGGTCGCCACCCCGGGCCGGCTGCTCGACATGCTGCGCCAGGGCGACATCCTGCTCGACAACGTCGACACCCTGGTGCTCGACGAGGCCGACCGCATGCTCGACATGGGCTTCTGGCCCGACGTCAAGCGCATCATCGACGCCATCCCGGCGACGCGCCAGAACCTCTTCTTCAGCGCCACCATGACGAAGACCGTGCTCAGCATCATCGAGGACACCCTGCATCAGCCGGTGTTCATCGAGCTCGGCGGCACTGCCCAGCCGGTGGACAACGTCGAGCAGAAGGTCCTGCCCGTCAACCACGAGCAGAAGGTCGACCTGCTGGTCGAGTACTTCCGCCACCACGACCCCGACCGCACGCTGGTGTTCACGCGCACGCGGCGCCGGGCGGAGCGGCTGGCGCGCACGCTCAACAAAGCCGGCGTCAGCTGTGAGGCCATCCATGGGGATCGTACCCAGGGACAGCGCCAGAAGGCTCTCGACGGCTTCAAGAGCGGCAAGATCGCCGTGCTCGTGGCGACCGACGTGGTGGCTCGCGGGATCGAC
>CAYTRM010000088.1:0-9242 GCA_964440225.1 uncultured Thermoleophilia bacterium
CACGCGCTGCGTGCACAATCTCGTGACCTACCTGAACCCCCGCCGCGACCACGTCGCCGAGCTCGGCAAGATCGGGCTCGTCGTCAAGGGCTGCGACGCCAAGGCGGTCGCAGGACTGCTGCGCGAGTCGCAGCTCAAGCGAGACGACGTCGTCCTGATCGGCGTGCGCTGCGGCGGCGTGCTCGAGGCGAGCGAGCTGCCCGCCGCCCTGGCCCTTACACCCGAGAACGTCGCGCCGCGCTGCTACGGCTGCGACAATCGCGAGCCGACGCTGACGGACCACCTCGTCGGCGAGCCGCAGCCGGAGCCCCCGCGACCGGTGATGACCATCGACGAGCGTGTCGCGGCGCTTGACGGCCTGCCGGCGGAGGAGCGCTGGGCGTTCTGGACGGAGCAGTTCAGCAAGTGCGTGCGCTGCTACGCCTGCCGCCAGGTCTGCCCGCTCTGCGTGTGCGAACAGTGCATCGTCGAGAAGACGCAGCCGCAGTGGATCGAGCCGTCGGCGCACCCGCGCGGCAATGTGAGCTGGAACGTCACCCGCGCCCTGCATCTCGCCGGCCGCTGCGTGGACTGCGGCGAGTGCGAGCGCTTCTGCCCGGTCGGGATCCCGCTGAGCCTCGTGAACCGCAAGCTGCAGCAGATCGTCGCCGAGCGCTACGACTACAAGGTCAGCGACGACCCCGAGAACGTGGCGCCCATCGGCGACTACCGCCTCGACGACCAGCAGGAGTTCATCAAGTGACCGACGGCACGGACACGACGAGCGCCGCCCGCGGCACGGCCGCCTCGAGCGGCCCACCCGAACGCTACTTCCTGAGCGAGGCCGACCTGCGCAGCCTCGTCGGCGACCTCCTGGGCGCGGGCACGGAAGTGATCGCGCCTCTCGCCACCGACGTGTGCCAGTCGCCGTCGGCGGTGGCCGCGTCGGCGTGCACCCTCCCCGGCGCCGCCGCCGTGGACATCGACTATCGCCCGCTCGCCGGCGCCGACGAGCTCGACCTCTCGCGCGGCCTGCCGCAGCTCTCGCTCAAGGAGCACTTCCTCCCCGAGCACGAGGCGCTCTGCCGCTGGAAGCAGAAGGGCACCACGGTCGAAGTCGAGGACGTCCCGGTCGAGTTCGCGCCGCGGGTCGTCCTGGCGGCGAAGCCCTGCGACAGCGCCGCCCTCGCCGTCGTCGATCAGGTAATGAACTGGGACTACCAGGACGAGCTCTGGAACGGCCGCCGCGCGGCGACGACGATCATCAACCTTGCGTGCCCCGTCATCGACGAGAGTTGCTTCTGCACCGCGGTGGGCACGGCGCCCGACGACACCAAGGGCGCCGACGGCCTGCTCACGCCGGTCGACGGCGGGTACGTGCTCGAGGTGACGACCGACAAGGGCCGCGCCTTCGCGGCTGCGCACGCGGCGCGCCTAAGCGACGACGTGCCGGCCGACACCCGCGGCCGCCAGGCTGCGGACGAACGCGCCGCCGCCCGCGCCCGCGTCGCCGCCAACCTCGAGATCGACGCGGCCTCGGTCCGCGACTGGATCGGCACTCACTTCGAGGACCCGCTGCTCGCCTCGATCGCGATCCGCTGCAACGGCTGCGGCGCCTGCACGAGCGTCTGCCCGACCTGCCACTGCTTCGACATCATCGACGAAGAAGAAGGCGTCGGCCGCGGCACCCGGCGGCGCTGCTGGGACACCTGCCAGGCGCCGACCTTCACTCTGCACGCCAGCGGCCACAACCCGCGTGACGACCAGAACGTGCGCTACCGCCAGCGGATCAACCACAAGTACTCGATCTACCCGCTCAAGTTCGGCGAGGTGCTGTGCACGGGCTGCGGCCGCTGCACGCGCGTCTGCCACGCCGGCCAGGACATCGTCGAGATCCTGCAGGCCATCGACATCGCGGCGCGGCGGCCGGGCGAAGCCGCCGCCGAGCCCGCGCCCGACGCCCCCGAGCCGGTGACCTCGTGAACATCTACCAGCCGCTCCTCACCACCGTCACGGAACTCGTCGACGAGACTCCCGACACCCGGACCCTCCGCCTCGAGTTCCAGGACGAGGCGCAGCGCGAGAGCTTCTCCTTCCGAGCCGGCCAGTTCGGCGAGTACAGCGTCTTCGGCGCCGGCGAGAGCACCTTCTGCATCGCCAGCCCGCCGACGCGCGAGGGGTACATCGAGTGCAGTTTCAAGGCGGTCGGCAAGGTCACGTCGGCGCTGCGCGAAGTGAACCGCGGGGACACCGTCGGCTTCCGCGGCCCCTACGGCAACTGGTTCCCGGTCGACGACTGGAAGGGCAAGGACGTCGTCTTCGTCGCCGGCGGCATCGGTCTTGCCCCGGTGCGCTGCGTCATCTGGAACGTTCTCGACCGCCGCGACGAGTTCGGCGACGTGACCATCGTCTACGGCGCCCGCTCCGTGGAGGACCTCGTGTACAAGCGCGAGCTGGAAGAATGGAGCTCGCGCTCCGACGTCACCATGGTCAGCACCGTCGATCCCGGGGGCGAGACCAGCGACTGGAGCGGCGAGGTCGGCTACGTCACGCCGGTCGTGGAGAAGACGGCGCCGAAGGCCGGGAACGCCGTCGCCGTGCTCTGCGGCCCGCCGATCGTGGTCAAGCTCACGCTGCCGGTGCTGGAGAAGCTGGGTTTCGCCGACGACGCCATCTTCACCACGCTCGAGAACCGCATGAAGTGCGGGCTCGGCAAGTGCGGCCGCTGCAACATCGGGCCCGTGTACGTCTGCAAGGACGGGCCCGTCTTCACCGCCGCCCAGATGAAGGAACTCCCGCCGGAGTTCTGAGCAGTGCACGCCGGACCACGAAAGATACGCTCCGCCACGGACTCTCCGGACGCCGGACCGCGAGCCCGCCGGGCCATCGACGTCGAGACACGCTGGCGCGCCGAGCGCCACTGCTGGACGGTCGTGCCCCTGCATCACTCCTGACCCTCGCCGAAGGCGCCGCCGCACTGGCGGGTCACGCCTTCTCGCCGCCCCGCCGGCCGCACGGCCGGACCCCCCGGCGGCCGCGTCTCCGTTCCTCATCAGACTGCGAGGGAACATGCCCTACTTCGGCGACATTCTCGAGATCGATCTCACGACCGGCGCGACCGAACGGCGGCCGCTCGACGAGGCCACCGTCCGTTCTACCCTGGGCGGCCGCGGCCTCAGCGCGCACGAGCTCTGGCGGCTGACCACCGCGGCCACCGACCCGCTCAGCCCCGCCAACCCCTTCGTGCTGGCGGCGGGGCTGCTGACCGGCAGCGGCGCCCCCAGCGCATCGCGCGTCCAGGTCACGGCGCGCTCGCCGCTCACCGGGCTCCTCGGGAGCTCCAACGTCGGCGGCGGCTTCGGCTTCGCGATGCGCTCCGCCGGCATCGCGGCGCTCGTCGTGCGCGGGCGCGCGCCACGCTTCTCGAGCCTGACCCTCGACGCCGGGGGCGTGTCGCTGCAGGATGCCCGCGACCTGGCGGGGCTCGAGTGCGACACCGCGCAGGCGATCCTGCTGGACAGGATCCCCGGTGGATGTGGCGAGGCTCTGGTCATCGGCCCCGCGGGAGAGCGGCTGCTTCCGCTCGCGTGCCTCGTCTCGCGCCGTGGGCACGCCGCCGGACGCACCGGACTCGGCGCCGTCCTCGGCGCCAAGAACATCAAGGGCATCGTCGCCGACGCCGGCGCCCAGGCTGCGCCGGCGCGCACCACCGAGACCGCGCTCGTCGCCCGGGCCTACGTCAAGCAGATCGTCGCCTCCGGGTCCTTCAAGGACTTCTCGACCTACGGCAGCACCTTCGGCATCGAGTGGGGAAACGACAGGGGGCTGCTGGCGGCCCGCAACTTCACCACCGGGCGCTCGCCCGAGGCCGCCGCCCTGGGCAGCGCGACCCTGCACCGCTACTTCCAGCGCCGCTCCGGCTGCAAGGACTGTCCGGTGCAGTGCAAGGCGGACGTGCGCATCGCGGCCGCCGGCGCCGACTTCCTCGGCCAGCGGCCGGAGTTCGAGTCCGTCGCCGCATGGGGACCACGCCTGGGCATCGCCGACGCGGAGACCGTCGTGCGCCTGCACAACCGCTGCGACGATCTGGGCTTGGATTCCATCTCTGCGGCCGGCGCCATCGCCTTCGCCGTCGACATCTTCGAGCGCGGCCTCATCTCAGCCCCCGACACGGATGGACTGGAGCTGCGTTGGGGCGACGCCGCGGTCGTCGCGGAGGTGCTCGAGGGTATGGCGACCGGCGAGGGCTTCGCCGGCCTGCTCGCGCACGGCGTGCGCCAGGCCGCGCTGGAGATCGGCCGCGGCTCCCACCGCTACGCCTACCACGTCAAGGGCCTCGAGCTGAGCGCCTACGATCCGCGCGCTGCCCTGGGAACCGCCTTGGGGTACGCGGTGGCGAGCCGCGGCGGCGACTACACGAGCATCTACCTGCACCACGAGTTCGACCCCCCCGAGGGCGTCGCCGAGCGCCTCTATGGGTCGCCCGAGGCCGGCGACCCGCTCTCGCCGGCGGGCAAAGCGGCGATGGTCCGGCGCAGCATGATCGTCAGCGCGGTCGTGGACTCGCTCGGCCTGTGCAAGGTCCCGGTGCTGAGCCTGCTGAACCGCTTCGACCTCGAGCTGGAGGCGGAGCTCACAGGGGCCTTCGCGTCGCTGCCGATCAGCGCCGAGGACCTGTACGTCGCCGGCGAGCGGATCGTCAACCTTGAGCGCCGGTTCAATCTGCGTGCCGGCGCCGATACCGACGCCGACCGCCTGCCGCTGCGATTCACCGAGCGCCCCCTGGACAGCGCCGGGCATGGGTCCGCTATGGTGGATGTCTACGACCTGCGGCACGAGCTGTACGGCCTCATGGGGTGGGATCACGACGGCGCGCCGACACCGGCGACGCTCGCCGGGCTGGGCCTGGACGACACCGGGCAGGGGGCGAGGATGAGAGGAGCACGATGACGAACGCGGATTCCGCCGGGACGACGTCGACAGGAGGGGCGGCCGTATCCGTGGCGGCAATCGTAGGGGCACCGGACTTCATCGTCCCGTGGCTGGACCGCTTCTACGACGAGGAGGACGCCCGCCTCGTGCTCGCGGCCGCGGCCGTCCCGCCGGCCGCCGAGGAGCGGGGCGGCAGCCGGTCCGGCCTGGACGCCGTCCCATCCGCTGCGCTCGAGCGCGCCGTCCGCCGCGCCGTCCTGGACGGCGCCGAGCCCGGCGCGTACGCCCCGGCGTCCTTCCACGCGCGGCTCGAGATCTGGGCGATGTTCGAGGGCTGGAAGGACGTGCCCCTCGCCGTGCATCGCCGGCTCGCCGAGTGGGACCTGGAGCACTACGCCGAATCGATCCGGCAGAGCGTCGAGGCCATCCGCGACGGGCGTCCCGAGGATTCGGACCACGCCGCCTACTCCTACATCCTCCTCCACGAAGCGGAGGACATCGTCGCCGGCGCCGAGCACGTCTACCTCTGGCCCTGCGATTGCCGCTCGATCGTCTCGTCGTGCCGCAAGCCCGTCGACGTCTGCCTGCGTTTCTCCAACGACCGCGGTCTGGGGTGGGAGATCTCGCGCGAACGCGCCGTCGACCTGCTGCGATCCGCGGACAAGGCCGGCCTGATGCACACCGACCAGCTCGGCGCCGGAGCCGACGGCCCGCAAGGTATCTGCAACTGCTGCACGGACTGCTGCTACCCGCACCTCGCGACGGAGCGCCTCGGGACCGGAGGCGTGTGGCCGGTGCGCCGGCACGTCGCCCTCATCGACACGGGTCTCTGCAAGACCTGCGGCCGGTGCGCGCTCCGCTGCCCCTTCGGGGCTATCACCCCCGACGACGACGGCACGCCGGCGATGGACGCGTCACTGTGCCGCGGCTGCGGCCTGTGCGCCACCGGCTGCACCGCCGCGGCGATCGAGATGCGACCGCTCGCCTGACGCGGGTCTATCCCTGCGGCGTGACGACCGCTCGCCCCAGGAGATCGCCGGCGCGAAGCCGCGCGTACGCTTCCGCGGCGTGCTCGAGTGAGAAGCGCTCGGTGTGCGCGCGAACGGCGCCCGAGCGCGCGAGCTCGAGCACCTCCATCAGCTCGGTGACGCTCCCCCAGTAGGGGATCGTCAGGCTGCAGCCGAACGGCAGCGTCCCGTAGGTGAACGGCAGCGTACCGCCGGCCAGGCCGATGACCTGCACCGCGCCGCCGGCTCGAGCCGCCGCCGCCGCGAGCCTCATCGTCTCTTCCGTACCGACGCAGTCGAACACGGCCATCGCGCCGAGCCCGTGAGTAATCTCACGGATCTCGGCGGCTGCGGAGTCGCCGGCGGCTATGGTCACGCCGGCGCCGAGCCCGCGCGCGAAGTCCAGCTTCGCCTGGCCGACATCGACGGCGAGCACCTCCGCAGCTGAGACGGCGCGCAGGAGTTGCACGGCCATGTGTCCGAGCCCCCCGACGCCTATCACGAGCGCCTGGGTCCCCGGCGTCAGCAGCGACAGGACCGACTTGATCGCGTGGTAGGGGGTCAGCGCGGCGTCGGAGAGCGGAGCCGCCTCACGCGGGTCGAGCTCGCCGAGCGGCACGAGCCAGCGCGCGTCGGGGACGAGCATGAACTCCGCCATGCCGCCGTCGCGGCCGAAGCCGCCGATGGGCACGTCGACCGTGGCGGTGCGCTCGCAGAGCATCTCCCGGCCCTCGCGGCAGGCCGCGCAGCGGCCACATCCCCACGGGCCGTAGACCGCGACCGCGTCACCGACGCGCCATCCTTCCACACCCGGTCCGAGCGCTTCGATCCAGCCTGCGTTCTCGTGGCCGAGCGTGAAGGGCAGCTCGTAGTCATGGAAGCCCGCCGGCCACTGCATGACGCGGAGGTCGGTGTGACACGCGCACGCGCCACCGACCTTGATCAGCACTTGCCCGATCCCCGGCTCCGGCACCGGTACGTCGCGGAGCTCGGGCGGCTGCTGCCACCCGACGAGTTGATACGCCTTCATCTCCTGGTCTCTCCTCTCGGCGGGCGCGATCGCACCGCGACGGTCGCGGATCGGCGGCGCAACGGCGACTCCGAGCGACGCCGCCCTGCGCCCTGCATCAGAGGCTCTGCAGCACCGCGTCGAGCCGCGCGAGCAGATCGGCCGGCAGCGCCGGCGCCTCGTGCGTTGCGAGCAACTCGAGCGCCCGCTGCCGGGCCTTCTCGGTCACGTCCAGCCCGCCGCCCTCGAGCCAGCGGTCGTGGCTCGCGCGGTTGAGCAGCCGGCCGCGCCACTGCGTGCTGCGGAGGTGGCGCCGCGTGTGCCGCTGTCCGAGGAAGTCGCCGCCGGGGCCGACCGCCTTGAGCACATCAACGGCCAGGGTCTCGTCGCTGACTTCGATCTCCCCGAGGAGCTGCCGGTTGCGCGAGATGAACTCGGCGACCAGGACGACCTCGGCGAGCGACCCGGAGAGCCCGAAGTCCATGTAGCCGACGTCGTGGTTGAGGTTGGCGCCGAGCTGCATGGAGAGCTTGGTGATCTCGTCCGCCTCCATGCCCGCCTGAGCGTCCACCACCTGCGCGTCGGTGTGACCGCTGAAGCCCCAGTTGGGGAGGTCGAGCCACTTGGCCATCTCGACCTCGCACGCGTACGCGCGGATGAACTCGGGCGAGTTGTAGGCCGACTGGGAAGTCGCCATGTCGAGGGTGTTGGGGCCCTGGCCGATGACGAACGGAGCCCCGGGCGCACGGAGCTGGTGCATGACAAGGCCGAAGAGCGCCTCGGCGATACCGAGCGTGATCTGTCCGGCGGTGGTGATGGGGGCGGTCCCGCCGGCCACCGGCGACGGGCAGTACGTCGACGGGATGCCCTTGTCGGCGCAGAACAGCAGCTTGTCGACCGTCTCGAAGGGGTGCTTGAGAGGGCTGACGGGCTGGTTGTACATGACGAAGTACGGCTTGTCGCGCAGCGCGTCGGCGCCGCCGCGGACCTCGCAGGCCATGCGCCACATGGGCTCGACGGTCTCGACGCCGCCGGCCGTCATGACGAGCGGCTTCGTGGTCGCCTCGATCATGGCGCGGAACTGCTTCGGGTACGCCTCCTCGGCATCCATGCCGTCGGGGTAGGCGCCCGACATGACGAAGTCGATCTCGGGCAGGGCGTCGCAGAGGCGCGCCGCCTCGCCGACGTCCTCGAGCCTGCCGAGGCGGCGCTCGCCGGTCTCGAGGTCGTGCAGGTGCATGACGTCCGAGCCGTTTCCGAAGTACGCGCGCCGGCCGCCCAGGTCCATCGCCGGCTCGCCGGCGCGGTCGTAGACCATGAAGCTGGCCGGGACCGTGGAACGCGCTCGCTCCACGAGCTCGGCGGACACGTGGATGAGGCCGTCGTCGTCCTTGACGCAGCCGCCGTCGAGCATGACGGCCTCGCCCTCGTCGTGAAGCACGACCATGCCGATCTCGGACAGGATCCCGAGCGCGGCGTCATAGATGCGCTGCTTCTGCTCCTCGGTGAGGAAGCTCACCCGGCCGGCGCCGATCTCCATACTGCTGTCTGACATCGTCACTCCTGGATGGCGTTTCTGGGCGACGCGCTCGCCGAGACCGGCAGGCGCTTCACAGAACACTACACCGTTCCACGGACCAGTGCACGTCGATTTTGCTCTTCATGGCAGTGCGTATCGACTTAAGTTCGGCGAGGGGCGCGACCGGCCTGCACACAGCAGCAGGCCGGCCGCGCCCCGGAACCGGAAGCGCTGGAGATCCGGATCCGCGAAGGGCGGATCCGTCTGGTCGTCACTTCACGCCGAGCTCAGCCTCCGCTGCAGCGATGATCGACCTGAGCTCGGCGGCGACCTCGTCCGTCAGTGGATCCGGCGTGTGCGTCTCGAGGATCCGCCGGGCCTCGGCCAGCGAGCGATCGTACATCGTCGTCGATCCGGCAGCGGCCCACTCCTCGCGGACCTTCCGGTCGATGAACTTCGACTGCGACTGCCCGCGCATGCCCTTGTAGGTGTCGTCGTGCGAGAGGAAGTCGCTGAACGGTCCTACCTCGGCGATCACGTCCACCGACAGCGTCTCGTCGGTGACCGGGATCCCCGGCACGCAATACTTGACCATGCGCGCGAACTCCGCGTCCATGACGAGTTGCGCGTAGTCGATGGTGACGCCCGATTCCAGCATCCCCAGCCCGTAGATCAGGTTGGCCCCTGCCAACGCCGGCAGCAGGCTGGTGATCGTCTTCTCATGGCCGGATTGGGCGTCCGCCACTTTGGAGTCGCCCTACGCACCCGCCACCCAGCTGGGCAGCAGGTAGAAGCG
>CAYTRM010000089.1:0-9222 GCA_964440225.1 uncultured Thermoleophilia bacterium
GACGACAACTACTGGGTCCACGAAGAGGGTACGCCCATCCTCGTCGACCTCGTCAACGGCGCCGGCGCTTTGCCGACGCGCAACTGGTCCGACGGCGAGTTCGAGGGCGCCGGCAACATCAACTCGGAGTCGTTCCAGAAGATCCGCCTCAAGAAGCGCGCCTGCTACCAGTGCGCCATCGCCTGCCGCAACTTCCACGGCGTGGAGCAGGGCGGCGAGATGGTCCAGGGCGAAGGCCCCGAGTACGAGACCATCGCCCTCTGCGGCGCCAACTGCGGCATCGGCGACATCGCGGCGCTCATGAAGTTCAACGAGCTCTGCGACGAGTGGGGTATGGACACCATCTCGACCGGCTCCGTCCTCGGCCTCGCCATGGACCTCACGGAGAAGGGCGTCAAGGACTTCGGCGTGCGCTTCGGAGACGTCGAGAACTACCTGAAGGCGCCGGAGCTCATGGCGACGCGGACGGGGATCGGCGACGAGCTGGCGCTCGGCTCCAAGCACCTCGCCGAGAAGTACGGCATGCCCGAGCTCGCGATGGAGGTCAAGAATCTCGAGCTGCCGGGTTACGACCCGCGCGGCACCTTCGGCATGACGCTCTCGTACTCCACCTCGGACCGCGGCGGCTGTCACATGCGCTCGTATCCGGTCGGCGACGAGATCATCACCGGCGACGAGCCCGCCGACACCATGGAGGGCAAGGCCGCGTACAACATCAACGGCCAGAACTTCTCGTCGATGAAGTACCTGGGCATCTGGTGCGACTTCTGGGCCATCGACCTCGACCAGATGAGCCAGCTCATGAAGCACGTCTGGAAGCGCGACGTGGCCGAAGACGAGCTCTCCCAGGCCGGAGAGCGCGTGTGGAATCTCGGCCGGCTCTTCAACCTGCGCGAGGGCATGACTGCCGCCGACGACTACCTGCCCGAACTGCTGCTCACCAAGCCCCACAAGAGGGGCCCCTCGGCCGGTCGCCTGATCGGCAAACAGGTCTTTCTCGACAAGACGCTGGAGTACTACAGTCTCCGCGGCTGGGACGAGAACGGCGTGCCCACCGAAGCCAAACTCGCCGAGCTCGGCGTCGACGTCCGCCTCTAGGAAGGGAATCCGATGCCACACGTGATGATCAGCAGCAAGAAGTGCACCGGCTGCCATATGTGCGAGCTGGCCTGCTCCGCGTACCACGAGGGCAGCTACCGGCCGTCGGTGGCGCGTCTCTTCTCCGAGGTCAATCCGACGACCGCCGCCATCAAGGGCCACACCTGTCTGCAGACCGCCTGCGCGAAGTGCCAGGACGCCTGCCCTCACGACGCGATCGTGACGAAGCGCATCACCGTCAAGCCGAGCGGTGAGTTCGCGAGCAAGGAGAAGGTCGGCGACTCGGTCGAGGGCTTCGTCCTCGTGGTCGACGAGTCCAAGTGCACCAACTGCGGTGACTGCTACGACGTCTGCCCGACGGGCGTGATCCACGAGCATCCCGACCGCCACGTCGCCTTCAAGTGCGACCTGTGCGACGGCGACCCGCAGTGCATCGCCTTCTGCCAGAACAAGTACGTTCTCGCCGTCGACCTCAAGGTGGACAAGAAGGACAGGGAGTTGGCGGAGGTCTGAGAGTGGCGACCGTCTCCGTGAAGCTCCCCGTCGGCATGGTGACGGGGGAGGGAGCCCCCGTCGTCGAGTGCGAGGCCGCCACCGTGGCCGAGGCTCTCGAGCGCGCGATCGCCATCGACCCGCGTCTCAAGCCGCGCATCTTCCGCGAAGACGGACGCATGTGGGCGGGCGTCTTCCTCAACGCGCGCAACATCAACGCGCTGCAAGGTCTCGAGACGCCGCTGAGCGACGGCGACAGGCTCGCGCTCGTGCCGCCCATATCGGGCGGCTGAGGCGCGCGCACGCGGTACCGAACGCCGGGCGGGGCCGGGGCTCCACGGGAGCGCCGGCCCCGCTCTTGTCGGTACGTTGGTACACTGGTCGCATGACCGAACGCGGATCACGATCACGGCTCGAGCTGACGGGCCTCGCCGACGCGGTGCACGGCCGTGCCAGCGTGCGGCGTTTCGCTCCCGACCCGGTCGCGCGCGAGGACGTGACGGCCATGGTCGAGCTGGCCGTGCGCGCGGCGAACGCCGGGAACGCCCAGATGTGGCGGTTCGTGGCCGTCGAGGACGAGGGCCTCAGGGTGCGGATGAGGGAGGCCGTCGACGCGGCCCTCGACGTGGTCGGTGCCTGGCCCGAGGTAGCCGGTATGGACAAGGAGCTCAAGGCCCTGCGCGCGTACTCCACCTTCTTCGCGCAGGCGCCGCTGGTCATTGCCGTCTTCGGTCTGCCGTACGGGTCCAAGGCCGACGAGATGCTGACCAGGCGCGGTGTCTCGACGGAGGAGCGCGACAGGCTGCGGGCGCGGCCGGATCTGCAGAGCATCGGCGCCGCCGTGCAGGTGCTGTGCACGGCGGCCCACGCCATGGGGTACGGCAGCTGCTGGATGACCGCGCCGGTCATGGCGGCGCCGGCGATCGAGACTCTGCTGGGCGTAGAGCCCCCCGCGAGGCTGGTCGCAGTCGTGCCTGTGGGCAGGCCCGCGGGTCCGGTGCGGCCGTCGACCCGCCGGCCCGTGGCTGACGTCCTCGAGTTCCGCTGATCTGCCGCCGGCGGCTTGCCAGCCGGTCCGGCGCCTCGGTAGACTCGCCCGGCGCGCCGCCGGGAGGGGGCCGCGCCGCCCGGGACTCCCCTGTGGCCACCGTGAACGGGAGAAACGCTCTGTGAACGACACCACCGGCGTCATCCGCGACCTCTGCGCTCGCATCCTGGACGGCATGGCTCCGGACGAGGATCAGATCGAGACGCTTCTCCGTGCCGGCGACGCGGCGCCTGAGGTCTACGCCGCCGCGCGAGAGATGCGCGCCCGAGAGACCGGCGACGCCGTGTTTCTGTACGGATTCGTCTACTTCTCGACGTACTGCCGCAACGACTGCGCCTTCTGCTTCTATCGCGCCGGGAATCCCGAGAGCCCGCGCTACCGCAAGTCGCTCGACGAGGTCGTCGCCATCTGCCGCGACTTGACCCGGTCCGGGATCGTCCTGCTCGACCTGACCATGGGGGAGGATCCGCTCATCCACGGCGATTCCGGGTACGCCTCGCTCCTCGAGCTGGTCGGCGCCGTGGCGGGAGGCTCGGACCTGCCGGTGATGGTGTCGCCGGGCGTGCTCCCGGACACGGCGCTCGCCGGTCTCAGGGATGCCGGCGCCGACTGGTACGCCCTGTACCAGGAGACGCACACGCCCGAGCTGTACGAGCGCCTGCGCGTGGGCCAGCCGTTCGCGGCGCGCGTCGCCGCGCGCAGCGCGGCCCGGCGCGCCGGCCTCCTCGTCGAGGACGGCCTGCTCACCGGGATCGGCGATACGCCCGCCGACCGCGCCCGGTCCATCGTCGCCATGCGCGCCTCCGGCTGGGAGCAGGTGCGCGTGATGACCTTCGTGCCGCAGCCGGGTACTCCGCTCGCCGGCGTCGCGCCGGCCGGCGATGCCGACGAGCTCCTCACCATCGCCGCGATGCGGCTGGCCATGCCCGCGCGCTTCATCCCGGCGTCGCTCGACGTCGACGGGATCCGCGGGCTCGAACGCCGGCTCGACGCCGGCGCCAATGTCGTGACGTCCATCGTGCCGCCCACCGTCGGACTGGCCGGCGTGTCTCAGTCTGAGCTCGACATCGACGAGGGGCATCGCACGGTCGCCGGGGTCCTGCCGCATCTCGACAGGCTCGGCCTGCGCGCGGCGACCGCCGACGAGTACCGCGCCCGCATGGCCGTCGTGCGCGGCGACGCCTGAGGCCTCCGGCGTGCGCCTCCTGATCGTCGGCGGAAAGCTGCAGGGCACCGAGGCGGCGTACCTGGCCGGCAAGGCGGGCATGGAGACCGTGCTCGTCGACCGGCGAGAGGCGCCTCCCGCAGCGGGTCTCGCGGGCACCCACGTCGTCACCGACATCACCGCCGACGAGGGTCGCGCCCGGGCGCTCGTCACGTCGTGCGACGCCGTCCTGCCGGCGTGCGAGGACGAACCGACGCTGGCGTGGCTGGCCCGACGCGTGCCGGCGTGGGACGTGCCGCTGCTGTTCGACCTGGACGCCTACCACGTGACGGAGTCCAAGCTCGCCTCGCGCCGGCTCTTCGCCGAACTGGGCGTGTCTCGGCCCGGCGACTGGCCGGCGTGCGGCTACCCCGTGGTGGTCAAGCCGAGTACGGCAAGCGGCAGCGAAGGGGTCACGATCGTGCGGGATGAGGGCGAGCTCGAGGCGGCGCGCTCGGCGCTGCTCGCCGCCGGGCACGAGGTCGTCGTCGAGGAGTTCGTGGACGGGCCGTCGCTCTCGGTCGAGGTGATCGCCTGGGACGGGCGCGCCGTGCCGTTGCAGGCGACGGGCCTCGAGTTCGACAGCGGCTACGATTGCCGGCGCGTGGTCGCGCCGGTCGGGGAGCCCGCAGCCGGGGAGCCCGCGGCCGCCGGCTCCCGCGACTGGGAGCGCGCTGCCCCCGCCGGCGCGCTCGCGGCGCTCGACGCAGCCGCCGTGCGCCTCGCGGAGGGCCTCGGGCTGCGCGGCCTCATGGACGTGGAGGTCATGGTCCGCGGCGACGAGGCGAAGGTCCTGGAGATAGATGCGCGGCTCCCGAGCCAGACGCCGACCGCCGTGTACTGGTCGAGCGGGCTCAACCTCGTCGAACTGCTGGCCGAGACGGTCATCCGCGAGAGAGTGCCGGCTGTCGATCGTCGTCCGCGCCGCGCCTGCGTGTACCAGCATCTGAGGGCCTCGGGTGGTTTCATCGAGGTCGTCGGCGAGCATGTGATGGGGAGTGCATCCCCCCTGAGCCTGGTATCCGGCTTCTTCGGCGTCGACGAGGCGCTGACGGACTACCGTCCGGGGGCGGCGACATGGGTCGCCACGCTCATCGCGGCGGCGCCGACGGTCTCCGAAGCGCTCGCGAAGGCGCGACGGGCCACGGAAGAGGCGGCCAGGGTGGAGGGCCTTGACCTTCTCTCCGAAGTCGATGGCCATGCAGAAGGGAGGCGGACCCGGTGACGCGACTGACCGAGAACGATGTGGGCGCCCTCACAGAGGGCCTCGACGCCTTCGAGGTCCGGCTCCGCGAGGTCGCGGGCCTCGGTCTGCGGGAAGTCGCTCTCCGCAGCGCCGGCGAGGAGGAATTCTGCGTGCAGCTCTACGGCGCGCGCGCAGCCTCCGTGCCCGTTTCCACCGGAGAGGGCTTCATTCCCGGGTTCGGCGAGTGCGTGGTCGCCGTTCTCGAGCATCTGGGCTGCGAGGCGTGGGTGACGGCGCAGCCCGACGTCCGGGGACTCCAGGAAGCGGTGCAGGCCGGCGCCGAGGTCGTCTTTCTCGCCGACGATCACCGCTTCATCGCGCTGAACGTCACCAAGGCGCGCTGCGTCGACGACGATCCGGCCACGGCCGACGGGTACGTCACCGCGCTCGAGGCGGCGTCGGGCGGGCTCTACGGCCGCGACGTGCTGCTGCTGGGTCTTGGCCCGGTCGGCCGCGCCGCCGCGCGCAGGCTTCTCGGCCACGGCGCCGTCGTCCACGCGGTCGAGCCCGACGCCGAACGGCTCGAGGCGGTCATCGAGGCCGGCGTCAAGCTGCTTCCGACCGGCCTGGCGCAGGGCCTGGCCGAGTGCGATCTGATCTTTGACGCGACGCCCGCCGAAGGCATCATCGACGTGGGCGATATCGGCGCCGAGACCATCGCCGCCGTGCCGGGGCTGCCGTCGGCCTTCACGGCCGCGGCACGCGATGCGCTCGGCGTACGGCACATCCACGAGCCGCTGGCCATCGGCGTGGCCGTGATGATGGCCCGGGCGATCAGGTAGCCGGGCGCCGGTCTCCCGTCCCGCCGCGCCGGGTGTACAATCGAAGCGCGCGGGGGGTCGATCGGAAGGATCAGCGTGGGCTCTAAACCCACGCAGGCGGGTGTGACTCCCGCACTCCCCGCCACCCTTCTTCTCCGCCCTCTTGGCTCTGCCGCCCCATCGGGCGCGATCGTCCCGCGGGCGGACCTCTAGTTCCCCGCGAACGTGATGGGAATGCGGAGGGTGTTCTGCTGCGACCCGTCTTCCATCGACTGCGTGAACACCACGAGCGTGCCCGCGGCGGCCGAGGTCGAGAAGGCTATCTCTTTGCGGAAGACGCCGCGGCCCGGCGCTCCTCGCGTGGCCTGCACGGTCGTGCTCACGACGCGGCGGCCGCCGGCGTCGACGAGACGCGCGGTGAAGCTCCCCTCGTAGACACTCGCGGTCCCGCGCATCGTGAACGGGCTGGAGACCACGGCGCCGAGACCCGGTCGCTCGACGAAGATCGCCGGCTCGAGCGACCTGAAGTCGGCGCGTCGCCACACGGCAGGCGTCGCGCCGGGCTGCTCGCCCGCCGGGAACGGCTGTCCCTCGACGCGGATGGTGACCTTGCGCACCGTCGGATACTGCGTCAGGGCGTAGACGACCTGCGCTGTGGCGTCCGGCTCCGGATCGGCGGCGGGATCGGCGAAACCGGAGGACAGGTCGACGGACGCCGTTCCGCCGGCGATGGTGATCCCCCTGAGCTTGACGCCGCCGGGCATGGCCGTGGAGACGCCCGCGCTTCTCTCGGACGACGTCGGGCCTTTGAACAGAGCGTTCAGCGTGGCTCGCGCCGGCGCGACCGTGTACGGCATCCGGCGCTCGACCGCGCACAGCTCGCCGCCGCGGATGTAGTAGAGGGTGACGGGCGTGCGCTCCGGACGGGGGGTGGCCGAGGGCGAGGATGAGGCGCCCGGAGAAGCCGCCGGGCTCGCGGTCGCGGTGACCGTCGCCGTGGGCTGCGGGGAGTCGCCGCCGCCACCGCCGCCGCAGGCGGCGGCCAGGGCGGCGATCAGGACCGCGGCGAGCGCGCCGGCGATCAGCAGCAGCGGAAACAGGCGGGTCAGGCCGGCCGCGGCGCGACGAGTCATGAGGCACCTCGAGTCGAGTGGGGTCGGGGAAGAAACGTTCGACGCGGAGGCGCCGTCATCCTGCCTCGCGGGCGACGAGGGAGCTCCGGCGGCGTGGTAGACTCGGCGCCCGATGCCCACCGATCCGAACAAGGCGCGCTACTACCGTAAGCAGGTGCCGCTCTTCCGCCTGGTCGAGAAGCTGAAGCTGTGGCCGTCGCGACGCGGCATCCTTCACGGCGTCAAGGAGTTCGAGGAGCACGGCTCGTATGCGGTCATCGTGACGCACTGCAACAAGCACATGGTCGTCCACGACTCGAAGACGAGCCGCGCCGGCCGCTGGCTGCGCAACAAGTGGTACGCGGAGGCGTGTCCCCAGTGCCGCATCCCCGAGTGGAAGCTGCAGAAGTATGCGGCGACGCACTTCAAGCGGGGGTTCGGCTCGCACCTTCGCGACATCTGACGCGGGCCGCGAGGCGGCGGCGCCGGCGCGGTCTCAGAGAAGACGCCAGCTCTCGGGTCGCAGTTGCACCGACTCCGGCGCTTCCAGCACCTTGTCCAGGGACTTCAGGATCGTCTCCTTGTCGGCCGGCAGGTGACCACCGACGGGCAGGTAGTTGGATGCGTGGTTGCAGCGGAACACGCAGTCGGTGACGTCGAGGTTGGCGACGATCTCGCGGAGCTCGCGCAGCATCCCGATGGAGTCGGGCAGGACGAGGCGGCCGGAGGCGATCTTGCGCTCCATCGCCGTGCCCGGCGGGAGCATCAGCGTGAGGATGCCGATGTACTCGGGGTCGATCGCCGACAGGGCTTCTCCGGTGGCCGCGGCGTGGACCAGCGATCTCTCCCGGCCGGCAAGGCCGAGGATGGCGGTCACCGAGAGCCGCACGCCGGCGTCGGAGGCGCGGCGGCACCCCTCGATCTGTTCGGCGACGGTCATGCTCTTGTGGACGTCGGCGAGCGTCGCGTCGTCGCCGGACTCGAGGCCGAGATAGAGAAGGTCGAGACCGCGGGCGCGAAGCGCGGCGAGGTCACCCACCTCCTTGGCGAGGAGGTTCCTCGCATTGGCGTAACTGCTCACGCGTCCGAGGTTGGGCAGGGCGCGGTGCAGCAGGTCGAGGACGGCGTCCAGCTTGCGCGGGCTGAGCGCCATCGCGTCGCCGTCGGCGAGGAAGACCCGGGTCACCCGCTGCCGCACGCTCGCGGGGAGGCCGGTCACGTCCTCCACGACCTCGGCGAAGGGGCGTACCGCGAACGGCTTGTCGAGGTAGGTGCCGCAGAAGTCGCAGGTGTTGTTGGAGCAGCCGTAGGTGACCTGCACGATCAGGCTGTCGGCCTCGCTGGGTGGACGGATGACGGCGCCGTGATACCTCACGACTCGATGCTAGCACGGCCGGAGGAGCTGCGCGTCCCGGCCCTGCGGGCCCGCTCACCACGGCTCCGCGGACCCGTCGACAGGCTTCTCTCCATCCCTTGCCGTGTGCGCTTGTGTGGCCGCATGTTCGACCTGCTGATATACTCCCGGCGCGCGCTGTTGGAGGGCGTCTGGGGAGGAACAGCCGAAAAAGCTGTCCGGCTGCTGCTCCCCTCGGCTTGCGGAGTCGGGTCTCCCTCCTCGGCGCACCCGCCATACCTAGCTGCGCGGAAACAGTTGTGAGCGATGTTGGGAGGAGTCCAGGGTCATGGCAGAAGGCATCTACCAAGAAGCAGCCGAGAGCATCATCAACGCAGACCGGGCGGCCGCGGAGGATGTGGCCACGCGCGCCCTCGCCGAGGGTCTCGCCCCCGCCGATATCATGCAGAACGGCTTCGTCAAAGGCATCCAGGAGGTCGGCGAGCTGTTCGAGAGCGGCGAGGTCTTCCTCCCCGAGCTCATGATGAGCGCCGACGCCATGGCCGGAGCCACCGAGGTCACCAACGCCGCCCTCGAGGGCGAGGCCGCCGAGGCCAAGGGCGTGGTCGTGCTCGGCACCGTCCAGGGCGACGTGCACGACATCGGCAAGGCGATCGTGATCGCCTACCTCAAGGCCAACGGCTTCGAGGTCACCGACCTCGGCCGCGACGTCAGCGCCGAGACCTTCATCGAGAAGGCCAAGGAGCAGAACGCCGACATCATCGGCATGAGCGCCCTGCTCACGACGACGATGGAGGAGCAGCGCAAGGTCATCAAGATGATCAAGGAAGGCGACCTGCCCTACAAGACGGTCGTCGGCGGCGCCCCCTGCACGCAGCGCTGGGCCGACCAGATCGGCGCCGACGCC
>CAYTRM010000090.1:0-9211 GCA_964440225.1 uncultured Thermoleophilia bacterium
CCGTCGCGCGCCAGCTCCTTCTCGATGGCGATGCGCACGAGCTCGTCGCGGTACTCGCCGATGTAGGTGCGGATCTCGTGCCGGCCGCGCGGCGGCGTCTCGATCACGGAGATGTCGCGGATGCCGCTCAAGCTCATCTGCAGCGTGCGGGGGATCGGCGTCGCGGAGAGGCTCATCACGTCCACCTGGAGCTTGAGGCTGCGCAGCAGTTCCTTCTGGCGCACGCCGAAGCGCTGCTCCTCGTCGACCACGACGAGGCCGAGATCCTTGGGGCGGACGTCGGTGCTGAGCAAGCGATGGGTACCGACCAGCACGTCGATGCGCCCGGCGGCGAACTCGGCGAGAGACTTGCGCTGTTCCGCCCCCGTGCGGAAGCGCGAGACCATGCCCACCTTGACCGGCAGGTCGGCGAACCTCTCCTCGAACGTCATCCAGTGCTGCTCGGCGAGGATCGTCGTCGGGACGAGGACGAGCGCCTGCTTGCCGGCCTCCACGGCCTTGAAGGCGGCGCGCAGGGCCACCTCCGTCTTGCCGTAGCCGACGTCGCCGCAGATGAGGCGGTCCATGGGGTGCGGCGCCTCCATGTCGTTCTTGACCTCGTCGATGGCCGCGGCCTGGTCGTCGGTCTCGTCGAAGGCGAAGGCGTCCTCGAGACGGCGCATGAGCTCGCCGTCGGGCGGAAAGGCGAAGCCGGGGATCGCCTGGCGGGAGGCGTAGAGCTGCAGCAGCTCACCGGCCATCTCGACGACGGCCGTGCGCGCCCGCGTCTTGACCGTCTGCCAGTGAGTCCCTCCGAGCTTGTCGAGCGACGGGCTCGCCCCCGACGAGCCGATGTAGCGGCTCACCTTGCCGATCTGGTCGTGCGGGACGAAGACGCGGTCGTCGCCGCGGAACTCGAGCAGCAGGTAGTCGCGCGTGACGCCGCCGACCGTGCGCGTCTCGATGCCGGCGAAGCGGGCGATGCCGTGGTCCTCGTGGACGACGTAGTCGCCGGGGCGCACGTCGAAGAAGGTCGTGAGGCGCGTGCCGGCCGCGAAGCGCCGCTCACGCGGGGCAGCGCGGATCAGCGCACGCTCGTTGACGACCGCGAGCTTGAGCCGCGACGAGACGAAGCCCTCGCGCAGCGGCGCCGCGACGAAGTAGAGCCCCGGCGCCGCTTCGCCGCCGCGGTCGAGCTGTTCCGGCGTCACGACCTCGGCCGAGAGGTTGCGCAGCCGGTACGTGGCGCGCTCGGCCTCGCCGGCGTGGCGGAAGACGATGAACACGCGGTAGTCGTCGCGCACGAGTCGCTGCAGGTCGCGCTCCGCGCCGGCGAGGTCGCGGGCCGCGAACTGCGGCCGCGAGGCCGCGAACTGGAGCGGCTGGTCGCGCTTGACGATGTCGAGGTGCGGCGCGCGGGCGAGGGCGGCGCGGACGTCGACCAGAGGCACGTAGAGGCGCCGGCGCAGAGCGTCCCCCGGCACCGCCGTCGCGACCTCGGCCTCGAAGTCGGCGAGGGCGCGATACGTCTCGTCGGCGTTGTAGACCGCCCACGGCACGGCCGCCGCCGCGGCGGCTTCACCAAGCGTCGTGAAGCGGCCGGCCAGCGCCGCGAGCGCCCGTACCGCGGCCCGGCGCTCGAGCTCTTCCGGAGTCTCGTCGCGGCCGTCGCGCTCCCAGTCCGCGACCGCCTGCCGCAGACCGGTGACGTAGTCCGACTGCGCCGTGTCGGCCTCGAAGGCCGCGTACACCGTCACGGCGGGCAGGGTCCCCGTGGTGCGCTGCGAGTAGATCGAGAAGGTGCGCAGGCTCTCGACGTCGTCCCCCCAGAACTCCACGCGGAGCGGGTCGCCGAGCGCCGGGTACGCGTCGATCAGGCCACCGCGCACCGCGAACTCGCCGCGGCCGCGCACCTGCTCGACGCGCTCGTAGCCGAGCTCGGCGAGGCGCGTCACCGCCGCGTCGAACGCGAGCTCCTCCCCCGGGACGAGGCGCAGGGGCCGCGGCTGCAGGTCGAGCGGCAGGAACCGCTCGAGCAGGGCCACGGCCTCGCACACCACCACGGCGCCGGCCGCCAGAGACGCGAGCGCCTGCTGGCGCTCGCCGACGACGTGAGGCGAGGGGGCGACGTCCGCGCCGTAGAGCACGCCGCGCGCCGGCAGCACCGGCACCTCGCGGTCGAGATACAGCGAGAGGTCGGCGGCCAGCCGCGTCGCCGTCTCGCCGTCCGGGGCCACCACGACGCGGCTGCCCCCCTCGTGCAGCGCCGCCGCGAGAAGGTATGGCGCGAAGAAGCTCGGCGCGCACGCGGCGGCGCCGCGGGCCAGACGCGGCACGGCCGCGGCGAACGTCTCGTCGTTCAGCAGGTAGTCGAGGAACACGCAGACCTCCTTCGGCAGCCCTCGGCGGAGGCGGCGGCACCCGCACTGCCGACGGCGGGCACACCGAACGCCCCGCACACCTGGTCTACGACATCCGAGCCGGTCTCCCGGCCCGCCGGCGGCGGGGCTGCGCGCGTATTCTACCGGATGGCGGGCCCGGCGGCGGGGCCGCGGTCAGCGACCGCCGCCCGCCGCCCGCCGGGCGGCGTCGCGGATCACGACGACTGCGACGACCGGCGCCGTCTGGCGGTTCCCGGCCACGTCGTAGGCGCGCCCGCTGACCGTGTAGGCGCCGTCCGGCCAGCCGGCGGGCAGCGTCCAGAGGCCGCGCTCGCCGACGGCGACGGCCGGGATGCGGCGTTTCGACAGCAGCGTCCCCTTCCCGTCGCGCGCCTCCAGGACGACGACCGCGCTGGCGCTGGAGAACGCCGGGTCGGCCAGCGCCCAGCGCACGGACGCCCGTCCGTCCTCACCGGCGTCCGACGCCACGACGCTCACCCTGGGCGGCCGCGTGTCGCCGTCGCCGGGAGCGTCGACGAACGCCTTGAGGCAGACGTTCGAGCGCGCGTCGCCGGGGCGCGTCACGAGGTCGGTCCAGGCGAGGCCGTCGGCGCTCACGTACGACTGGCCGCGTCGCGCCCGCGGCGCGATGAGCTCCGAGTGGCGCTCCACCGGGACGGGCTGCGCCCAGCCGGGGGTCGTCACGCGCACGGCGGCCACGAACGTACTGCCCGTGGTCACGGCCGCCGGCCGCTCGAGCCGCACCGTGTGATACCCGGGCACGGCCACCGTGCCCGCGGCGGCGACAGGCGCCGCGGAGACGCCGGACACCGACCCGGCGACCCTCACCTCGTACGCGGCGCCCGGGACCGGCGTGTAGAAGGCGACCGCGGTGACCGCGCCCGAGCCGGCGCAGCGGAACCGGTTCGCGTACCACGCGCGCTCCCCGCCGAGGCCGGCCCACCCGGAGCGCCCCAGAGCGTCGTACTGGTAGATCGCGTCGAAGTCGTCCGCAGCCGCGACGCGACTGAAGACCGCGAGCGCGTCGCCGAAGCCGGCGTCGTGATACGAGATCCAGAAGTAGCCGTCGTCGCCCCAGTCCGTACCCCAGCTGTTCTTGATGAGAAAGGCGCCGTCGCCGGGAGGCCGGGTCGCGAACCGGGATGCGGGGTACGCGTCGTCCCAGCCGACACACGAGACGTGATGGTCGAGCTCGTCACGGGTCGAGTAGTAGGAGCGCGTGTCGACGTTCCAGAACCCGTCCTCGGCGTCGGCGCTGAAGTCCATCGCCGCGTCGACCGCGCCGTAGGCGCTCACCGCCCACTTGACGGCGTCGTTGTCGTACGGTCCCTCGCGCGGCGGCAGGAACAGGATCTCCTGGACGTGGCGGACGGCGCGCAGATAGTCGGGGGACTCGCCGGGACGAGGGTACGGGTCGTCCCTCGCCGGCACAGGCCCCTCCCAGCGCGCGTAGTACGCCGCCGCGAGCTCGCTCGGCGCCATGCCTTCGAAGCGCAGCAGCGAGCCCGTATGGTTGGCGAGGTTGTTCACCGACAGGTCGAGGAGGACGCCCTCCGAGCGCAGCAGCGACGACTCGAGGGCGCACGTCGCGGCCATGAAGGCGCAGGTGCTGAACCCCTTCTGCTCGAGCACCGCGGTCACGAGTCCCTCGTCGCGCAGGTCGTACCGCTCGGGGAACGGGCCGGCCGGGCCCCACGGCGGCACGCCGGCCCGCCCGGCCGACGGCAGACCGCCGGAGAGGCCGGCGCACAAGGCTACGGCCAGGATGAGAAGCAGCGCCGTGCGCGCCGGGTGCGTCACGGGATCCTCACTTGGGAGTCCGGCAGGGTCACGCCACCACTTATCGTCGCGGTCGCCGATGAAGTCAAGCGCGGGCTTTCGAACGGCCGTGGCGCATCATAGGATGACCGTCAAGATGGGAGGAACACACAGCGCACACGGACTACCGGCGCGGGCCGGCGCCCGGGCGTTCCGGGTCCGGTCCGCGCTCTTCGCTCTCCTTCTGCTCGCCGTGGCCGCGGCCGGCGGCGTCTTCCCCGCACGCGCAGCCGCCGGCCTCACCGACAGCATCGACGCCGCCCTGGCGAAGAGCGGCGTCGCCGCCTCCGGCACAGGCGTCTACATCTGGGACCTCGACGCCGCCCGGCTCCTGTACTCGCGCAACTCCGCCAAGGAACTCACCCCCGGCTCGAACATGAAGCTGGTGACCGCGGCGGCCGCGCTGATCGAGTGGGGCGACGTCCACCGCATCCCCACCGATCTGTTCACGCCGGACGTTCCCGTATACGAGGGCGTCCTCTACGGCAACGTGTACCTGCGCGGGCTCGGCGACCCCAGTCTGTCGACGCTCGCCTATCAGCGTCAGGAACTCGACATGAGCACGGCGTCGTTCGAGGCGTTCGGCAAGCGGCTCAAGAAGGACGGTGTGAAGAGGATCCGCGGGCGCGTGCTCGGCGACGCCTCGTGGTTCGACAAGCAGAAGACGGTCTCGACCTGGAAGCCCGGCCTGCACCTCGAGTGCGGCCCGCTCTCGGCGCTCTCCGGCAATCAGGGCCTGGACAACGGCAACCGCGTGCGCGAACCCGCGACCTGGGCGGCCGCCCTGCTCACGGCGTCGCTCCGCGCCGCGGGCATCAAGGTCACCGGCGACCCGGGCAGCGGCAGGGTCCCCGGCACCACGCGCCTCCTCAAGCGCCAGTACTCGGCGCCGCTCGGCGTCCTCCTCAAGCGTATGAACAAGGCCAGCGACAACTTCTTCGCCGAGATGCTGCTCAAGGGTCTCGGCAAGGACTTCTACGATGAGGGGAGCACCGCGGCCGGCGCCGAGGCGAGCCGTGAGGCGCTGCGGGTCTGCGGGGTCCAGGACGGCACGTACGTGGTGGAGGACGGTTCGGGCCTGAGCTACGGGAACCGTCTCACCGCGAGGGGGATCGTGACGCTGCTCGGCGCGATGCGCCAGCGGGACGATTTCAAGACGTACTACGACTCCCTGGCGATCGCCGGAAAAGACGGGAGCCTGCGCCAGCGGATGCGCGGCACGGCCGCCGCCGGCAACGCTCACGCCAAGACCGGCACGCTGAACATCGCCTCAAGCCTCTCGGGCTACGTGAAGAGCAGGAACGAGCACCGCGTCGCCTTCGCGATACTCCTGAACGGCGACTCGGTGGACGCGTACAGGGCCTGGAAGACGCAGGACGCGATCGTCGCGACCCTCGCCAACGCAACGCTGGCGGGGAGGCGCCTGCTGCTGGCCACACCCAGCCGCCGCCAGCAGGTCGCTTCAGCGCTGGAGGCGGTTCACGTCGTTGGCAGCGGCCTCCAGCCCGGCGTCAACCCATAGCTCGACGGCGTCGGCCGCCGCGACCACGACCGCGTCGACGTCCGCCCGGCTCTCGCGGAACGGGCTGAGCACGTAGTCGGCGACCACGTCCGGATCGGTGCTCGGCGGCCGGTCGACGCCGACGCGGAGACGCGCGTACCCGGCGCCGACCAGCCCCGTGATGCTCTTGAGGCCGTTGTGCCCCCCGCTGCCGCCGCCCTCGAGGAGCCGCAGACGGCCGAACGGCAGGTCG
The DNA here is from genome assembly GCA_964440225.1 of uncultured Thermoleophilia bacterium. GTDB lineage: Bacteria > Actinomycetota > Thermoleophilia > UBA2241 > UBA2241 > CAIXSE01. Next base: position 5,954 of record CAYTRM010000090.1, read on the forward strand.
ATGTGGTCGTGGACGACGAGCACCGCGCCGAGCGGGACCTTGAGCGCGCGGACGGCGGCGGCCACGCTGCGGCCCGAGTCGTTCATGAAGGTCGTGGGCTGCAGCAGCAGGGTCGTCCGGCCGGCGATGGAGCCCTCGGCGCAGCGCCCGTCGAACCCCCGCTTCGCGCGCGGGAATCCGTGACGACGCGCCAGCTCCTCGACGACGCGGTAGCCGACGTTGTGCGGCGTGCCCTCGTACGTCGACCCGGGATTCCCCAGGCCGACGACGAGGCGATCCACGCTCGATGATGGGCGAAACAGCGCCACGACGCCTCGCGGTCAGGCGGCCCGGCGGCGGGTCAGGCCTCCGACTCGCCTTCCGCTTCGGCCTTGCCGACGATCTCGGGCTCGGCCTGGCCGGCCTCGACGCCTTCCAGGATCCCTTCGCCCTCGACGCCTTCTTCGACCTCGACCTTGCGCGGCGGAAGCACCGAGCAGAGCACTTCGTCCGCGTCGTTCAGGACCTCGATGCCCTCCGGCACCACGAGGTCCGAGACCTTGGCCGTGTCGTTGACGTCGAGTCCGCTGATGTCGAGCACCAGGTGCTCGGGGATGGCGGTGACGAGACCCCTGATCGTGACCTCGCGCGTGGACTCGTCGAGCATGCCGCCTTCCTTGACGCCGACGGACTCGCCCTCGAAGCTCACCGCGACCGCCGTCTCGATGGTCTCGTCGAGACGGATCTCCTGGAGGTCGACGTGAGTGACCGTCTGCTTGACGCGGTCGAGCTCCAGTTCCTTCACGATCGTCTTGTGGCCGGCCTTCTCGCCCTCGACGGTGACGTCGAGAACGGCGTGCGTGCCGGCGCTCGTGCCCAACGCGTCGCGCAAGGCATGCGGATCGATGGAGATGAGGACGGCGTCGTTGCCGTGCCCGTAGATGACGCCGGGGATGAGCCCCGACTTGCGCAGCCGCCTGGTCGCGCGAGTGCCGGTGACGTCGCGCTTCTGCACGACGATGCTGACGTTGTCCATGCGTAGTCTCCTGCTAGAAAAGCTGATTCTCGCCGGCGAACAGCTCGCTCACCGACTCGTCCTCGAACACGTTCTTGATGGTGCGCGCCAGGATGTCGGCCACGCTGAGCACCTTGATCTTGGTGTCGTCCGGGCTGAGCTCGACGTGAAGCGTGTCGGTCACCACGACTTCCTTGACCGGCGACTGCCGGATGCGCTCGAACGCCGGCCCGCTGAAGATGCCGTGAGTCGCGGTCACGTAGACCGCTTTGGCGCCGTTCTCGTAGAGCGTGTCGACGGCGGCGGTGATGGAGCCGGCGGTGTCGATCATGTCGTCGACGATGATCGCGATCTTGTCCTGCACGTTGCCGATGAAGTGCATGGTCTCGGCACGGTTGTGTTCGGGGCGCATCTTGGTGAGCACGGCGAGGTCGGTGGCGGGCAGGCGGTTGATGAACCGCTTCGCCAGCTTGACGCCGCCGGCGTCGGCGGAGACGGCCACCAGCGGCGTGCCGCCGAAGTCCTTGTAGCGGAAGTAGTCGGCCAGCATGGGCACCGCCGTCATGTGGTCGACGGGCTTCTCGAAGAACCCCTGGATCTGACCCTGGTGGAGGTCCATCGAGAGAACGCGGTCGACGCCCGACGCCTCGAGCAGCGAGGCGATCAGCCGGGCCGTGATGGGCTCGCGGGCGGCGCTCTTCTTGTCCTGCCGGGAGTACGGGTAGTACGGCATCACGGCGGTGATGCGGCGCGCCGAAGCCAGATGGGCCGCCTGGATCATGATGAGCAGTTCCATGACCTCGTCGTTGAGGTTGTCCTTGGGAGACTGCACGATGAACGCGTCGGCGCCGCGGATGCTCTCGTCGAAGCGGGCGTAGATCTCCCCGTTCGCGAACGTCTTGAGGAGCACGCCGCCGAGGTTGATGCCGAGCTTCTCGGCGATGCGCTCGCCGAGCTCCGGGTTGCTGCGCCCCGAGAACACCATGAGTCGCTTCTGCGACGTGGTCACGCAGCAGGAGCTGTCCGCCACCTCGTCCTCACTTCCGTGTTGGCTGCCGGCCGATTCACGATTGTACCAAAGTAGACGCGACGCCCGTGCCGGGAGGGCCCCGCGGAACTGCGCCGCCTCGGCGCCCGGCCCGCCCGCGGCGGCTACCGGGCGTCTTCCTTCTGCTCGCGCAGACGCCGCGCGGCGCGGCGTTCGGCGTAGCCCTCGATGTTCTTCTGCTGGTCGCGGGCGACGCCGAGCGCTCCCGCCGGGATGTCGCGCGTGATGACCGAGCCGGCCGCCGTGAAGGCGCCGTCACCGATGGTGACCGGCGCCACGATGGTCGTGTCGCTGCCGGTGCGCACGCCGTCACCGATGGTCGTGGCGTGCTTGTCGAAGCCGTCGTAGTTGGCGGTGATGTTGCCGGCGGCGATGTTGCTGCCGCGCCCCACGACGGCGTCGCCGACGTAGCTCAGGTGGGGCACCTTGCTGTCCTCGCCGATGCGGCTGTTCTTGATCTCGACGAAGGTGCCGGCCTTGGCGCCCTCGGCGAGGACGGTGTTCGGCCGGATGTAGGCGAAGGGGCCGACGGTGCATCCCGAGCCGATCACGCACTCGATCAGGTGCGAGCTGACCACCCGGGCGCGGTCGCCGACGAAGGCGTCGCGCAGGAAGCTGCCGGGGCCGACCTCGCCGGCCGCGCCGACCGTGGTGCGTCCGAGGAGGTGCGTGTTGGCGCGGATGAGCGTGTCGCGGCCGACCTCGACGCCCCAGTCGACGAAGGTGGTGCCGGGATCCTCGACGGTGACTCCGGCGAGCATCAGGCGCTCGACCAGCCGCCGGCGCATCGCGGCGTTGACCGTGGCGAGCTCGACGCGGGAGTTGACGCCCATGCACATCTCCTCGTCGTCGCTCTCGAACGAGGCCACCGTGTGCTCGGCGTCGAGGAGCAGGTGGACGACGTCGGTGAGGTACAGCTCGCCCTGGGCGTTGTCGCTGCCCAGACGGTCCAGCGCGGGACGCAGAGCGTCGTCGCGAAAGACGTAGAGGCCGACGTTGATCTCGTCTATGCCGAGCTCGTCGCCGGCGGCGTCCTTGTGCTCGACGATCCGCGCGACGCCGCCGCCCGCGTCGCGGACGATGCGGCCGTAGTGCGCCGGGTCCTCGAGGCGCACCGTGGTGAGCGTCGCGGCCGCGTCGGCGTGGAGGTGCCGCTGGTGAAGGGCGGCGACGAAGCCGCCGTGGACCAGCGGCACGTCCCCGTAGAGGACCATGA
>CAYTRM010000091.1:0-9114 GCA_964440225.1 uncultured Thermoleophilia bacterium
CGGCGCGCTCCTCGTGGCGGACACCCTCGAGGAGCGTACGCCGGCAAGCCGGCCGCGCATCCAGACTGCGGCGAGCCCCCACCGGCGCATCATCGCCGGCCTCCGGCTCCAGAGGCCAGACCGCCGCGTCGACGACGACGCCGCTCGCTGCGTCGTACTCGCAGAGGCCGCACCCCCATACGCCGAGCGCCGCGGCCACACGCTCGGCGAAGACCGTGAGCGCGTCGTCACGGACGAGCGCCTGGGTGATCGCCGCGGCGGCCTCGCAGGCCTGCGCGAAGCGGCCGCTCTCGTCCGGGGCGCTCACGCCGACGCCCGCGGAGCCGGGGGGCGAGGGCGCCCCGGCCGATACCGCTCTCGCACGGCGGCGAGGCCGCAGAGCAGCGCCGCCGCCTGTGTCTGGACGAGAGAGCGGATGGGCGCCGTCCGGAGGCCGCCCGCGGCGGCCAGCTTCGGCGCCCTGTCGCGAACCTCGGCCACCGCCGCGGCGTGCAGCTCCGCGAGCGCCCCGCCGGACTCGCCCTCGGCCGCCACCATGCTGGCGAACTGACCGACGCGACGCAGGCCCTCCAGCTCCCGCAGATACACCGCGTCGAAGAGTTGGGCGACGGTCGCCTCCTCCGAGAAGCGGGACGCGGCCTGCAGGCAGGCCCGCTCGGCGCGAAGGTCGTTCTTCACGCCGGCGAGGAAGGCGTGCACCGTGCGCTGCCAGGGCGTCTCGCGAGTGAGCAGCGGGCCCGCTTCCACGTACTTCGCGTGCAGCCACTCGGCGAGCCGCTGCCTGATCTCGAGCCCGCGCAGTCCGGCCTCACGTCGGGTGAGCCCCGCCGGACCGGTGTCGGAGACCTTCGGGCTCGTGAAGCGCGGTACGCGGGCGACCAGGGTGAAGCAGTCCCAGACAGACGCGGCGTAGGCGTCGCCGGCCGCGCCGCTCGTCAGCACGACGGCCGGGTCGGCGCCGAAGGCGGCGTGGTAGTCGTACTCGTCGGCCAGCGTGACGGCGCGAAAGACGCCTGGGGCGAGCGTGCCCGCATAGGGCACGTCCGGCTCTCCCCTGTGCAGCGGCAGATCCGCCGCCGCCACGACCGCGGTGAGCTGCTCCTGCAGGAGCTCGTCCCCGGAGGAGAGACTGAAGGAGGCGCCGCCGACTCCGCCGCCGCGCAACCCCACGTAGAAGTCCACGGGGCGGCGTCCGATCACGTCCATCACCGCCGCAGCCTCGGGAAGCGCACGGGTGAACGCGTAGCGCCCGTGCGCCGCAGGGAAGGTCCGGTCGAACTGGTCGTACGGGGCCGGCCGGTAGGAACTCAGGAGGTAGCCGGGCAGGTCGCCCGGCACGTCGAACCAGGACTCGTTCACCAGAGTGGCGTCGGGATCGGGCGCCTTGACCACCGAGAACCCGAAGCCGAGCTCGGCGGCCAGACCGCCGGCCAGCAACGGCAGAAGGCACTCGAGAGCCAGGGCGCCGGCGGGCTCGTCCGCGTGCGGCGCCCCCACGAGCACCGCGTGCAGCGGCCCTCCAGGGATCTCGAGACAGCGGATCGGGCGCCCCGCGCGCGACGCGCCGGCCGTTCGCACCTCGACCTCTGGATGAGCAGCGGCCAGCCTGTCTGTGGACGCCTCGAGCGCGGTCAGTCCAAGGTACCGGTCGTACTCGGGCACGGCAGCGACAATGTCGTCGTAGTACGGGAACACGCATACTCCCTGACTCGCGACCCACACGGTCACGGTAGCTTACCAGACGCAGAGGACGCCGCGGGACGACCCGCGAGGCGGCGGCTCAGGCGCGGAGACCGGCCGTTCCGCGCGCCCGGCGGCGCGCGTTTCGAACCGGGTCTCAAGGTCCGGTGACGGTCTGCCGATACTCCCTATCGGTACCCCCTTCAAAGGGCCGGACCCGACAGGACAGTCGGCTCCGGCCCTTTCCATCAGCCTCTCCGAGGCAGTGGTCGGGGTTTCGGGCATGTGCTACCGTTGGCCGCGGGCAACCGGGAGACCACCGTGATCTACTGCGTCGTACCACCGGAGCTCGGTGAAGAGGCGTTTCACCGGCTCGTCGAGCACTACAGGGACAATCCGAACGTCAAGGTCATCTTGGACCGCCGCCACGGCGAGCGCCGCACCGAGCACAAGGGCGGCGGAGAGCGCAGCACCCGCGACCGGCGGCGGCGGCGCGCACCCGGCGCCCTCGACATCTGACCCTTCTACTCGCCAGGTGACCCCGTGAACGAACCCCTGCCGCGTGGCAGCGAGACCAGCCTCGTGCTCACGCACCTCATGCAGCCCGCCGACGCCAACTTCATGGGCAACATCCACGGCGGGATCATGATGAAGCTCATCGACGAGGCCGCCGGCGCCTGCGCCTTCCGCTTCTGCCGCACGCGGGTCGTGACGGCGGCCATCGACCGCATCGACTTCCACCATCCGGTGCGCGTGGGGAACCTCGTGTGTTTCATGGCCAACGTCAACTACACCGGCACCAGCTCGGTGGAGGTCGGCGTGCGCGTCGAAGCGGAGGACCTCACCACCGGGATGAGGACGCACACGAACTCCGCCTATCTGGTGTTCGTGGCGTTGAGCGACAGCGGCAGGCCGATCCCGGTGCCGCGGTTGGCGCCGGAGACGGACCAGCAGCGCCGCTGGTTCGACGAGGCTCGCGAGAGACGCCGCAAGCGGCTCGCCGAGCGCGAGCCCGCCGACTGAGCGACGCCTCGGGCGCCGCAGCCGGCGTCACACGCCGGGGGCCGGCGCGCCCTCCTCGAGCCGGAGCAGTTCCCGCAGCGCCAGGTCGGCCACGTCGAGCTGCTCCGCCGACGGCTCGCTGGTGGTGAACAGGCGCTGCATCTCGATCCCGGGGCGGCGGAGAGCACGCGCCAGGGGGTGATCCTCGTGGCGCGCCATCCACGTGAAGAGCTCCATCGCCGTCCCGATGCTCACGAGCCCGGCGACGAACGTGGTCACGGGGGCCCGCTCCTTGCCGGCCGCGCGCAGCACCAGATTGGTGGCCACGCTGGTGACGACCATCGGCGCGATGAGGTTGGAGCCGCAGCGCGCGTGCTCCTTGCCGGCGGCGGCCGGCTCCAGGCCGCCCTCGTACGCGGCGACGCTCTTGTGCTCCGCGCCGTGGTACCTGGCCAGCCGCGAGTCGCGCAGCGCCAGAAGGACCGGCGCCAGCCCTATGCCCACGGCGGCCAGTTCCTTGAGCACCGGAGAGCCGCCCTTGACCGTGCGCAGCGCGACGGTGGCGACGGCGCTGGCGGCGGTCGCGGCCAGCAGCCGCGGGTCCTCCTGCGGCAGCACAGGGCCGCCCGTCTGCCGGCGGACGGCCGGCAGGACCGCCATCGCCTCGCCGAGACGCGCCAGTCCGCGGACGACCGGCAGCCGCTGCAGAGCTTCACGCGCCGGCAGGCGGCGCTTCGCGCCCGAGACGACCTTGACGCCGCCGTCCGGCTCCCTCACCGCGGCCGCCCAGAACCCGTCGCTCTGCAGAAGCACGCCGTCTCTCAGAGCCATGCCGCCGAGCTGCATCATCGTCTCCTCGCGTCTGAAGGACCGGTCGCCGGCGCAGGTCGCGCGGGCGTGATCCCTCTCAGCTTGGCGCAACCCGAGGCGGTTCTCAACCACGGGGGTCCGGGCCGTGCCCCGAGCGGGGGACGCTCGGGGATCAGCCCGGTCGCGTCGTTCGACCGGCGGGGCGGCGTCCTGCTCGGCGGCCACACGGGAGGCGGGGCCGACGGCGGACGTCCCACGCTTCCCTTCCGCGTAGGATCCGGGCCGCCTGAGAGAACCTCACCGATGGGTCGGCGCCGGCGTGCGATACCTCGATCGCGACGTGAAGCTGCTGTCCGTCGCCGCCCTCTTCTTCGGCCTCGGCGCCGGCATGTACATGCCGTTGCTCTTCGTCTACGCGCTCGACCTGGGCGCGTCGCGAGGCACGCCGGGCGCACTGAGGCGCCGTGATGCCGGCCGCGACTGCGCTCGTGAACATGCCGGGCGCCCGGGCCGCCCGGCGCTTCCGCCTCAAGCCGGCCATCGTCGCAGTCTGTTGGCTCACGGTGCCGGCCGCCCTCTCCTTCCTGCCGGCGCCGAGCCGGCCGTGGCTCCTCCCCGGCCTTCTCATCGCGGGCGCGTACATGGCGGACAACCCCGCCATCAAGGCGTACGTGTGCCTCAGGTCCGAACCGGCCCGAGTGGCCGGCAACCTCACGATCGTCTTCGGCGCGTACCCCCTCGGCCTGACCGTCACGCCGCTCGCCTGGGGCTAGGCCATGTCCGACACCGTGACGGGCATCCCCGCGGCCGGCGGCGCGATACTCGAAAGCCTGCTCCATCGCGCCGCGTATTCGCCGCCCTTGGTCCCGGTCGCCGCCGTGTCGGCCGGTCTTCTGCCGGCGCTGTCGGTGAGCCGGTGGAAGCGAGGGGGGCCGCAAGGCATCCGGGACTGGACGGGAGGTCGCCCAGGCGAGAGACTGATGCCGGGCGGCACCCGCCGGCAGGGCGGCGCCGGGCAAGGAGGGCGAGATGGGATTCTTCGATACGGTCAAGCAGAGGGCCGGCGAGCTCGCCGGCGACGCCGGGCGCGCCGGCAAGGTGACGGCCGCACAGGCACGGCTCGTGGTGCTGCAGAACGACGTGCGCAGAGCCGAGCGTGACCTGGGCCACGCCGCTTTCGCGCTGATGGATCGCGGCGAGCTGGCGCATCCCGACCTCGCCGACGTCCTCGCCAGACTCCGCGCGGTGCTCGCGGAGGTCCGCGAGAAGGAGACCGAGATCGCGGGGCTGCGCAGCGTCCAGCCGCCCGCCGCGGAGACGCCCGCCAGCGAGACGCCGGCGCCCGCCGTGGTCGTGGTCGAGACCCCCGCAGCGGCGCCCGCGACGAAGCCCGACACCGAGGACGCGCCGGGGGAGAAGGCCGCGAGGGAGGCTCCGGCCGCAGAAGCGGATCTCGCTGCGACGGAGGCCGCCGGAGAGAAGGCGGCCCCCGCGAAGAAGCGGGCTGCCGCAAAGAAGCCGGCCGGGGCAAAGGCCGCCGCCAAGAAGCCCGCTGCGACCAAGGCGCCGGCGAAGAAGGCCGCGGCGACGCGCAAGCCCGCCGCCAAGAAGCCGGCTGCCGCCCGCAAGCCGGCCGCCAAGAAGCCGCCCGCCGCAGAGCCCGCCGACGACGCCTGAGCACGACCGCCTTCCCGCCAATGTGAACCGGCCGCGCGTCGCTCCTCGTCCGGGGCGTCTGGTACCCTGTCCCGGACCAAGGAGAGACCCATGACCGAACAGACGAGCCTGCCGGGCGCCGCCGCCCGAATCCCCATCGCCGAGCTCGAGAGCGGACAAGCCGTCGCCGGCGCGTACGCCTGCTCCGAGAAGACCACCGCGACCGACCGCAACGGCAAAGCCTACCTGCGGCTCAAGCTGCGCGACGCGAGCGGCGAAGTCGCCGCCATCCACTTCGACCCTTCGGACGAAGCGCTGGGCATCTCGACCGGCGACGTCGTCGTCGTCGGAGGCACCTACAGCGTGCATCCCCAGTACGGCGCCCAGGTGCAGGTCCGCAGGCTGCGGCCGGCGGAGCCCGATGAGTACGACGCCGGCGACCTCGTGCCCGTGTCGCCGGTCGGCACCGCGGAGCTGGCCGAGCGCCTGCACGCGCTCATCGACTCCGTGGACGAGCCGCACCTGCGAACGCTGCTCGAGCGCGCGTTCGACGGCTCCCGGGAGCCCGGGGCGACCTTGGCGGTGGCCCCGGCCGCGGTGCGCAACCATCACGCGTATCGCCACGGCCTGCTGGAGCACTCGCTGATCGTCGCCGAGACGGCCGCCGGAGTCGCGTCGCGATTCGACTCCGTCGACCGCGACATCGTGGTCGCCGGCGGCCTCCTCCACGACATCGGCAAGACGCAGGCCTACACCAGCGGCGGCATGGCCCCACAGATGACCGACGTCGGGCGCCTTCACGGCGAGATCGTCATGGGCCACGACATGGTGCGCGACCTCATCGACGAGGTCCCGGACTTCCCGGCCGAGGTGGCGCTCCGCCTGCGTCACGTCATCGTCGCGCACCACGGCATGCGCGAAAAGGGGAGTCCCGTGGTCCCCCAGACGCGCGAGGCCGTCATCGTCCACTACTGTGACGACATGACGGCCCGTATCGCCGCGATCGACGACGCGCAAAAGTCGACCCCGGCCGGCGAGAACTGGTCCGGCCGGATCTTCATGATCGACGCGCCGGCCTACTTCGGCCCGCGCGACGACTCCGCCGACGAGTAAGGTGGCCTAGCCCCAGATCTCCCTGCAATCGGCGAGGACCTGGGCGGCGTGACCCTTGGGCGTCACTTTCGGATAGATCTTGCGCAAGGTCCCGTCGGGGTCGATCAGCCACGTCGTACGCTTCGCCACGCCGACGAGCGGTCGCGCCACGCCGAAGGCGCTCGAGAACGTGTGCTCCCCGGGATCGCTGATCAGCGGCATCCTGAGGTCGTGCTTGGCGGCCCAGCGCTCGTTTGCGGCGGGCTTGTCGACGCTGGCCCCCACGACCTGGATGTCGAGAGTGGCGAACTCATCCAGCAGGCCGCTGAACTCAACGGCTTCGGTCGTTCAGCCCCCGGTCGCGGCCTTGGGATAGAAGAAGAGGACGGTGCGCCTGCCCGGCGCGCCGAGATCGAAGGTCGCTCCGTCGAACGACGTCCCTGTCACAGCCGGGGCCTTCTGGCCTTCCTTCAGCATCAGCGTCTCCCTCCTGCGGGTGGACGACGGCCGGCCGACGCCGAAAGACCGTCGCGGGACTGCTTCTCCAGGCTCTCCAGCACGTGCGGTCGTCAGACGAGCGCGACAACCCCTCGCGTCACCCCGCGAACTCGGCGTCGTCGCTCACCGGCGGCGCGGCGACGACGTAGAACGTGAGCGGTCCGCGGCCGGCGTTCGTCACCCGGTGCCAGGCTCCAGCCGGCACGGCCAGGGCCTCCCGCTCGCCCACCTTGAGCTGCTCTCCGTCGACGTCGATCAGCGCCGTGCCGTCGAGCACGAGATACACCTCTTCCTGCTCCATGTGCATGTGCTTCGACATCGAGCCCTCGGCCAGCGTGAACACGTTGGCGCGCAGGTGCTGTACGCCGAGCGCCTCGCTGAGCCGCTGCACGCTCAACTTCTCGGAGACGCTCTCGGTTGGTACGGCGCGTACGACCTTCATCTGCCCCTCCCCGGCGTCTGACGACGCCCACGGTCTTTACGCTGCCGGCGGCGGCCTGTCGACGGCCGGGTCACCCGTGGTCCGGAGTCAAGATGGTGACCGGGATGCGGCACAACTCGCGGAAGCGCTCGGCGTCGGCGACGCCGCCGACGATGTCACCGTAGTGCATGGGAACCGCGGCCGCCGCCTGGATGACCTCGCACGCTGCGGCTGCCTCCTCGGCGGTCATCGTGTAGGTGCCGCCCACGGGCAGCAGGGCGACGTCACAGCGCACGCCGGCCATCTCGGGCGTGAGGTCGGTGTCTCCCGCGTGGTAGTACCTCGCGCCGTCGAGCGTCACCACGTAGCCGAGTCCTCCCGCCTCAGGCGGGTGGAACGGCTCGCCGGGCGCCCGGAACTTGTCGATGTTGTAGGCGGCCACCGCCTCGACGCCGACGCCGGCGATCTCGGCCGTATCGCCCGGGCCGAGCGTGACGGCCGCGCACCCCCGCACCAGGCCGGTCACCGAAGGCGGACCGGCGACCACGGTGTCCGGACCCGTGAGGCTCTCGATGTCGGGCGGGCTGAAGTGGTCGTAGTGATCGTGCGTGATGAGGATGAGGCCGGCCTTCGGAAGGCCGGCCGGCAGCTTCCACGGGTCGATGTAGATCGTGACGCTTCCGTCGAGACGGAATGAGTCGTGACCGAGCCAGTGGATGTTCTCGAGCATGAGCGCCTCCCGCGATGGACCACCGTGAGCGTCTTACCCGCTCGGCGCAAAAAAACGACGGGCCGGCCGCCGGATCCCGAGCGATCCTCCGGCGGCCGGCCCGTGCGTACGCTCAGAGACCCGTCAGGCCTCTTCCTCTTCCACGACGTCGACCTCGACCTCGTCCACGACCACGACGTCGCCGGCCTCGTCCACGACGTCGACCTCGACCTCGTCCACGACCACGACGTCGCCGGCCTCGTCCTCGAAGACCTCGACGGTCTCGGTGACCTCGACCTCGACCTCGGCGACGGGCTCGGCAGCCGGGGCGGCGGCCGCCGTCACGGGCTTCACGCTCGTGGCCTGCGGGCCCTTGCGGCCCTGCTCGACCTCGTACTCCACGAGCATGTCCTTGTCGAGCATCGTGACGCCGTCGGCGAGGCCGGTGACGTGCACGAAGATGTCGTTATCGCTGTCCTGCTCGATGAAGCCGAAAGCCTTCTCCGTCGAGAACCACTTGACTTTACCCTGAGGCACTGTACTTCTCCTTTGATCTTGAAGCGCTTCGCCGCCGGTGCTCGGTGAAGACGTGAGACGCTCCTTGTGCCGCTCGCGCCGGTCTCTGAGACGCAGAACGTACACCTAGTGTACCCGCTGCGAACGGACGTCGAAAGCCGACGGCCGGCGGCCTCCGCGACCCGCGCGAAGAGCCTTCGCCTGCTAGCAGCGCGTGACCGCGAAGATCGCTATGCGGGCCAGCAGGTCGGGGGCGACAAGGTGAGCCGGCGGCGGCTTGGCGACCGAGCGCAGGTAGAGCTCGCGCTCGATGCAGAGACCCTCCTCCCGGCACAGGGAGCGGAAGTCGCTGATGGTGCAGAGGTGGATGTTGGGCGTGTCCCACCACTGGTAAGGAAGGTCGCGCGAGACCGGCATGCGCCCGCCGAAGAAGAGCTGGGAGCGCGGCACCCAGTGCGCGAAGTTCGGGAAGCTCACGATGGCCAGACGGCCGACACGGACCATCTCACGGACGATCATCCGCGGTCGCCGGAGCTGCTGGAGGCTGAGACTCAGGACGACCACGTCGTGAGACTGGTCGGAGAAGTCGGCAAGACCGGCGTCGAGGTCGCCGTGGAACACCGAGAGCCCTTTGCCGATGCATGCCTGCACGGCAGACTGGTCGATCTCGACACCACTGCCGCGCACGTGTCTCTCGGCGATGAGGTCGCTGAGCAGCTCGCCGTCGCCG